>JAGUYW010000013.1 GCA_020061105.1 Anaerolineales bacterium
AAATCGGCTTGCGTTTCATAGAAAGGTGTGTGACGAATGCCCATATTTTCCAGGTTGTACTCTGTTCCTATCGCTAATTCAAAACTGTCGGGTGGCTAGAAAAATGTTATCCAATGCAGAATTTTCTTGAGGTCGCGCACAAGAATTACTGGCATCAGCGCTTCAATCATCTTTAGCCTGAGTTCTTCATCTGGCAGGTGATCTGATAATGTATCGGGCGAAAAATGAAAGTGAGATTCGAATGAATTGGCAATTTTTTTGAGTTCTTTCTCTTCAAACCAAAACCCTTCACGAAATGCAGCCAGCCCAATTTCAGTAATTAATTCAAGATTGTCCGTTTGATTCAACAAAAACACCACTAACGGTTGGGATTTCATGATCTCCTTTTTGGGAATTAAAGGCAGCATTTGGTTACGCAGCGGCTCTGGCCATTTTAAAATTCGCTCTGGCTTTTCCTGCAACCACTCGACAGCCCGGTCTTTCCTGACAGAGATGTCTGCTTCAATCCAGGTGTAGTAAAGAGCGCTCCTCAAGTTTTCGGCATGATCATATGAATCAATTTCATCCATTTCCATCAAAACGCGTTCCCAGCTCCATGAAGGTGTGACGCGCCGGTATTCAGCTAAGATCATGTCCCATTGGGTTGCTAATCGCGCAGCAAGGCAGATGAATTTTTCATATTCCCTTTCATCAGCAATGGGACTATTTTCCTGATGTAGCTCTGCCAGGCGAATTGCCACGCCGTATTTTTCATCTGCTTGAGTTTTGTTATCTGGCAGCAATTGAATTTTCAATAATTTGCGTAAGTTATTTGCCTCTTCCGCAGGTTTTTCCCAGTTGCGATAAAGCTTCGCCCGTACTTGGTAGCCCTCTTCGCTCTCAAGTTGTGAATTCTCAAGCTGATTCAGGATTGCTTCGAAATCCTGATAATAATCTTTTGGTAACTCTTTCAAGATCTGCCTGGCGTAAGGCCAGAATTCAGGCGCCTGGAATTGCGTGATGTGACGCGCCATCGCTTCAAAGCGCAACCAGAGCGCTGCTTTGTGATTTGCGTTCTGATCCAGCAATCTGGCTGACCACCCGCTAAAATAGCCTCGCAATGAACGACCAAGCTGCTCACTCTCTTCAATGGCCGAAAATAACGCTTGAGCTTGTTTGCGAGATGGATACTCATCGACCATTTCTTTGAGCAAGTCGAACGCTTCGATCGCGGCAGGCGGCATCCGCACCACAGCCTTCAGACGTGTTTCAAGGTCATAGCGATCAAAATTTTCATCCGGCACACAACGGCTACAGCTGTAACAATTATCCCCATCTACGACTTCGTAAGTTTCTAAATAACCCAGAAGTACGGCGCGGAGGCAGTCGGTCTGGCTTCGATTGTGTCTTAGACTTCCATCTTCATTCACACCGACATAATCGCTGAGTAAACGTCGAAATGAAGCCCAGTCATTGGCCTCGCGTTGATCGTGCGAAGCCATGAAATCGTTCAGATATTGTTCAAAAGCCACCTGGTTAGAAAAAGCCGCGCCAGGGTTTACTTCCCATCCTTTAGAAGGGTACATCTCTTTCCAGGAAAACCAATCATCCAGAATTGGGAAAGGCTCTTTTCGAGTTCTTTTAAGAGAATAATCGTACCATTCTTTCACCGAGCGTCCATTTTGTTTGGCGCGTTGATAAGCTTCATTGGTTTTTGCTCGCCTGCGTGCTCCAGCATACTCTCGCCATTCTTGCAAACCAATCTTTCCAGCAGCAGGTCCTAGCTTTGGAGCTGTGATGGTTTGAAAATCGAGCAACACTGGCATCCATTTTCCATTTACTGATCGACCTTCAAAAAACTTAATATCTCGCAACAGGTCATTCGTCTCGCGAATTCCCACCCCCAGGCGCTCGGAAAGATCGATCACCGAGCCTTTTTGGATCAAGGCAGCAAATTGTCCGTGTGTAATGCCATTACTGCGGAGGATTTCTCCGAAATAGGCATTCGATTCAAGGATCGCTTTTCGATCCAAAACACGCCCGTTTAAAATGAGTGCATCGGTCTCTTGCACGTTTTCTAAGAAAGCCAAGCGAGGCTTACCTTCGAAGTTAGGGCGGATTCGGTACAGGGTTTGCAAAATGCGGTTTAAATAGTCAGTTTTCTCCTTATACAGGTGGCCGCGTTCAAGAATCTCAGTATGTTCGGCAGACTCGCGCCCAGATGGCTCGCGACGAGAAAATTTCGGCCATTGGTAAGGCTGATCCAAGCCGGCTTCACGTGGTTCCCAGATGCAACGGTTGAAAAACTCAATTGCCTGGTCATTAGTAAAGTAAAAAGCACCCTTTGTCCCTGGCGATAACGTGCGCAAGAAAGCATTCATAACAACTACATCGATCCGCCGAATATATTTATCCTTCAGAAAGTATTCTTGAATTTCAAAGTCGGATTGAACTCTTTTTTTAGCGCCATATTCTGTTTCTGCTTCCGCTGAATCAGGACTATAGTGAAGAATTACATCCGCCGGAGCGCCATCTCTTCCTGCACGTCCTGCTTCTTGAGCGTATGCTTCCAAATTCCCTGGAGGTGATCGATGTATGATCAGTCGGATATTGTCTTTGTCAATCCCCATACCAAAGCCCTTGGTTGCCACCATGATTTGAGTTTGATTGCTTATGAATCGCTGCTGTTCATCCCGCCGACTGCGTCCGACCATATCTCCAAATATTCCAGGATGTGCGCCAGAGGTTACTCCAATTTCCGAGTCGGCTTCCATCTTGCCATGATAAATTGACACCCTCTGATTCAGGACGCGTTCCAGGTAGGAGGCAAATGAGGTGACACCTGCGCTCATACGCCCCACATTTGGACTTCTTGCCGCTTGACCACGATTCTCAGGGCTGCCGCCTGTATGCGGCATAAAGACAATTGCCGCGCCAGGGACTTGATCGTTTTGATTATTGCGAAGAAATTGTCTAAGCTCATCAACAATATCGCTAATTTTATCTTCACTGTGCGACTTGACGCGTACAATCAGATTGAGCTCGGGGCGGTTGGAGGACTCGACGAACACATCCCCGCCATCCTCCAACATTGCAGCATTCAGCCCCAATTCTTCACAAATATCTTGACGAACAAAAGGACTGGCAGTTGCAGTTAATGCAATTCGCGTGGGATGGATATTATAGCTAGAAAAACGGCGGCTAAGATTCAAATAGCTGGGGCGAAAATCATGCCCCCATTGAGAAATGCAATGCGCCTCATCCATGGCCAGGTAACGAACACCGATTCTCTCATCCGCTCTTCTTAGACTGTCCAGTACGTAGCCACGCTCAAGTTGTTCTGGAGTAAAATACACCAATTTGTAATAACCCAGCTCCATGCGCAACAACCGCGCCTGGCGTTCGTTGAAGTCTATGTCCCCATTGATGTAAGTTACCAAGTGATGAAGGCCATATCGTTGGCATATTCTTTGATCGTACTGATCCATCATCAACGATTTGAGCGGAGAGACCACCACAGTCAAACCAGGCAACAGAATGGCCGGGAGGATGAAGCATTCAGATTTTCCGCTACCCGTGGCAGCGATTCCCAGGATTGAATGCCCGGTCAACACTCGCTCGAGAATGCGGTGTTGGAACGGGCGCATGCCAGGAAAACCAAACAAACGAAAGCCGATTTCATCGATGGCGCGCCTGGCTTTGGGTGAATAGGCTGGTAAAAAACTTTCTTCGTGTGTTAGCGGCTCTGATAGCGGAACCACCTGGCTATAGGAATCCATTTTGATTTCGAGAACCCCGTTATCCAACTGGCTAAGCCGGCCATGTGTGATTTTCACTTGATCGCCGTATTGGATTCGGGGAAACTGGATACCCGGCTCTCGCACCAATGTCAAACCCTTGGTGGCAAAATCACCTGGGCAAAACTTAATAAATTCTTTCCAGCCTTTGTCCTGCGTAGACCTAAATTCATCCGGCGCATACCCAACCGGTCCTTCATATCCTGCCTGTGTTTTACCTGTATAGCGCCCAATGTATTGTAGCGCGATCTCTTCAGGCCACGCCTCGCCTGGCCTAATCTCCCTCACAGAAATGGATTGGGAACTTGCTGCGCCACGTACCATCCACACAGTCGACCAGGATAATAGATTATTCTCGTATACATCAAAACCTCGTTTATCAGGCAAGATATCTTGTGCAACTTTACGAAAACATGCATACAGGCTCGAAGGATGGAATGATTGCCGCCGTGCATTCCAGCAATCGCTGCATGAAACAGGATTATTCCCCATAGATGCGCAGGGCCCCTGGCGACTAAAATGATCTCTTGAGACGAAATCGCTGCGCCATTTCATCAAGGCTTTGGCCCGGCTGGCATCACCAGGTTCGAGAACCAGTGCTGTACATCCTTCGGGTAAACTTTCCAGCAGGCGCGCCATTCTGGGATAACCCGTCTGGCTCAATTCGCTGAGTACGTTACTGGCTACCAATACATTCGGTTGCATCATTTGCGGAATATTTTCGCTATGCTCGATATCGAATTCCAACCAGTTTGCTGCTTCCAACGAAGCGACAAGCATCGGAGCGAACTCGCTTTGCGCCGTTTCGCTCATCTGGCTGATCAAAGAAGCGTAAGTCTGGACGGTTTGGGCGGCGAAATCCAGCGCTGTGGGATTCAGATCAAGGCCAGCGAATTGAACCTGCTGCACTGGAAACGGCGCTTGGTAAAGATCGCAGACCGTCTTCCAGGCCAGCAAAAAATCCGCCACGGCCACAATCGTGGTCCCTGCCCCAACGCCGATATCCATCACCCGCCAGGCCGGGTTCTGAAGCTCTCCTGTCCGCAGTAAATTCAATAACGTAACCTGCAGTTTGGCCACGTTAGTGCTAAAATAATAGATCAAATAAGCCGAGAGAAAATCCTTTTCAGAATAAATCTGCGCAGAAAAATGTTTCCCTGTTTTACAAAACTCGGCCCAAACCTCAGCCAGTTCCAGGATTCTGCTCTGGTGCTGGTTGACAATACCTGATATGCTCCGGCTGCGGTTTTTGGGATCAACAACCTGGCCGAATAACATCTTAATTTGGGCAGCCTCAACATAGGGAGAGAGCCGGGCGCGCTCCCCCGGAGCTATTAAGTTTTCAAGTGTATCTAAAACTACTTTGGAACAGGCTGTGTGGTAGAGTTGAGTGGCGTTGTTCCATGAATCCATCGATATTTATCCCTCGTCAAACAGCTCTAACTGGCTTTCTTTTCCTTTCGGTCCAGCATTGTAATCTCCAACCAAAGAAGGTGAAAGCGGGTTATGCGTTTCGTGATTTACTTTGGCTCGCTCGAAACTTTGCGTAGCGTAGCAGTACTGACAGCCGAACAGGCAGGTGTCGTACATTCCGATGTCTTTGCTGACCACGCAACCGCATTCTTCGCGCTGTGCAGGGTCTTTCTTGCCTCCAACCTGGATGCCGAAAGTTTTTCGAATGTATTCATCATCCACACACTTGCCCGGCTGGATACCGTAAGGGGTCAAATCCAGACGCTCAGCGCAGGAGAAGATCTCCATCTGACTTTGGCGGGCCGTTTCCACAATCCCTTGCATCAAGTCGGCAAAGCGTGGACTGGGCTGGCCCTGGAAATCGATGATTTCGATGCCCTGTTCTTTTAACTCTCGCAGACGCTTTTTAGCTTTGGCATACACATCCACCACGCTAACCACCGAGCGAGTGGTATACCCCTCCAGTGCTCCAGCAATCTGGTGATATTTATTGAGGTGAAACTGCGCTCCGGTAGCCTGGCTGAACACGATTGGGTCATAGCGCCAAATCACCCGCGTAACACCTACCTTCTCTGAGAGTTGCTGAAATGATTTCAGGGCACTGGTCAATGGCGGCGATTTCGGGTCTATTTCATTAGGGTAATCCAATAGGGTGTATTGAAAATAATACCTGAAGCCCCGTTGATCTAATTCATCAATATAGCTAAACAGCGGCTTTGGATTGCGTGTCCAGAAGACAATCACATCCACATCTTCCGGTTTTAACGAAACATGCGAGACCTGGTTGCGATTGAACGGGTTTGGAACCGCGCAATATCCTGCCCGGATGCGGTTCATGAACCACTCTGAGTAAAAAGCGGGGATATCGGTGCGGCGGCTGGCGCTTATGATCAAGATTTCAACTCCATAGAATTTTTAATCCACTTCTATCTTCAAGGATGAGAATCAGTATGCCTAAATAAAATAGTTTATGCCAACCCATTGGTTACAGTATCTCCAGTACTCTCCTGACGAGGCTTTGAATAAACACAAAGGTATAATACCCGAAATTTTATCCATTGGCAATCATTTTACCGGAAAATCTAAAAGTTTTTTTGCTCCATTCTGATTATTCCATCTATTTATTGCAGACTCTATTTTATAGTGGTTAACAAGAAATGATTTGTTATTGAAAATAGCTCATAGAAATCTAAATACAAATTAAGTCAGGGAAAATTTATTATGTTGATTGTATGACAGATTGCAGCTTACTTTTCTTGAAACGTATAACAATAGAGTTATAATTCAGTGAAATCGCAAAAAGAATTGGCTGAACGAGTGAGTACCCAACAATCCAGCATCGCCCGCCTGGAAAGCGGTAAAATGCAGCCCCGCCTTTCCTTTCTCCGTCGCATCGTCAAAGCCCTCGATGGCAAATTGGAAATCTGTATAGTTTCTGAAGATGAAATCGAATAGTAACACCAACACTATTCATGCACACCCTGGGCTATTGGCCATCTTTGCCCATCCAGACGATGAGGTGTTTCGCTGCGGGGGAACGCTGGCTTTGCTGGCGCAGCGGGGCGTGCGCGTCCACATTTTGACCTTCACGCCTGGTCAGGCCGGCTCTTGCGGCCAGCCGCCACTCTGCGCGCCGCAAGACCTGGGCGCGGTGCGCACCGCCGAGTTGCAATGCTCCTGCCAGGCGCTTGGCCTGGGGCCCCCACACGTGCTGGATTACCAGGATAGCGGTCTGGCGGAAGTTGACTCGCGAGAAGGCGTAGCCATCATCGCAGCCCAGATTCAAGTCATCGGCCCACAAATCTTGTTGACCTGGCCTCTCCATGGACTATCCGGGCATCCGGATCATATCGCCGTCAGTCGCTGGACGCTGGCTGCTTATGAACAGGCAAGAAATTCTGGCGACGACGCTTTGTCGGCCCTCTATCACCTGGCAGTGCCGGATGCGATTGCCAGAGAGCTGGGTCTGAAACAACTGCACACGCTGCCAGACCATGAGGTAACCGTGACTGTGGATGTACAGCGCGTCTGGGACCAGAAACTGGCTGCCATTGCCTGTCACCGTACCCAGGCGGGTGAATCACCTATCTTGACAGCGCCCATTGAAAGACAGCGCCTCTTCTTAGGATGGGAGCATTTCTACCGGTTTGCTTCCCACCCCACGCCTGCTAATAAAATTGCTAATCTGCAGGACTGGCTTGAAGGCTGATACCGAAACATCCTCAGCCAATCGCTACGCTTCCTTTTTCTCCCCGCCCATCTTCTGCCGCACCAGCTCGTTCAGTGCACGCCGGTCGAGGAAAGGCGCCAGCTCCGAAAGCCACTCATCGCCCAGCGATCCTTCCACCATGCGTGACAACAGGTTGCCGATCTTCTTCTTCGACGCGTACGGAAACAGCTCTTCCACATCTCCAGGGCCGGCCCCCTTGGCGATACGGCTCTCGATCAGCTCATCCACCGTATCCTGGTCGAGGAATGGCGCCAATTCCACCACCTGTTCGAATTCCAGCTCGCCATCCCGGTAACACGCCACCAACCGGCTCAGCGTGCTCTTGCTCAGGTACGGGGCGAGTTCTTCCAGCGCCTCATACCCTAACGACCCCTGGCTGATCTGGTCCACGATCCGGTCCAGCGTCTCGCTGTCCAGGAATGGCGCCAGGTTTACGATCTGGTCGAATGCTAGCTCGCCATCCTGGAAGCGCCTCACCAGCCTTTTTAGCGTATTCTGGCTCAGGTGCGGTGCGAGTTCTTCGAGCACCTCATACCCCAAGGCGCCCTGGTCGATCTGATCCACGATCCGGTCGAGCGTCTCTTTCCGCAAGAACGGCGCCAGTTCCTCCAGATAATCGACGCTCAATTCCCCGGCCATCACCTGATTGGCAAAGCGCTCCAGGTCATCGCTCTTTAAATACGGGGCAATTTCCCCCAGTACTTCTTTGTTCAAATTCTCGCTACTGACATGCTCGACAATCATCAGCAGCGTATCCGAATCCAGGAACGGGGCCAGCGCATCGATGTGTTTGAGATCGAATGGAAAATCTGGCATGTGGGTAATCACGCTTTTTATGAAACTGGGTTGAGCCAGCGGGGCCAGTTCAACGAGCGTTTCCACTTGTTCGGGCAGCTTCTCGATCAGCCGGGCAGCATCTTCAGCTTTGCCGGCCGCCATCCGGTCAACAACTTCACGAAATTGCTG
Organism: Anaerolineales bacterium; assembly: GCA_020061105.1. Classification (GTDB taxonomy): domain Bacteria; phylum Chloroflexota; class Anaerolineae; order Anaerolineales; family UBA4823; genus JAGUYW01. The sequence continues at coordinate 8,446 of JAGUYW010000013.1, forward strand.
AGACTGCGCTCCGACCGATGTCAGACCAGCTGCAGAGTCTGGCTCGCTGTTGAGCAGGCTGTCCACCTTTACATCGAACACCTGCGCGATCTTGGCCAGAATGGCCAGGTCGGGGAACGTCACCCCTGATTCCCAGCGGGAAACCGCCTGATGGGTCACATTCAACTGTTCGGCTAACTGCGATTGGGTCCAATCGCGCTGTTTCCTGAGGTTCGAAATGATTGCGCCTGTCCTTCGTGGATCGAGCATGGCATTCACCTTCTTTCTTTTGTTTGGGTAGGTGAAATAACTGTATCATGCCAGCGCAGAAAAGGCAATCAACCGCAGGTTGAATGGCATTTACCGAGAAATCAACGTACGGTTGAGTCAATTTGACCTGCCCCAAACTCCCCCCTACACCATCCCCCTCAACCTCCCCACCTGCTCCTCGATCCACCTTGCCTCGCTCCGCCCCGCGAACTTCTCCCCCACCCCGCCATACTCCAGCGCCAGCAGCCACGCCTCGCCCCATAAACCTGCCCGCATCTGCCCCAGCGCCCACTCCAACACCGGCCAATCCTCCGGCAGCGCCTCCAAATGATCCTGCAAGCGCCCTTCGATGCGGTGAATCCCCGTAAAATGCAGCTCCTTGATGCGCTCCACCGGCAGCCGCTCCATATATTCCCGCTCATCGATCCCCAACGCATGCGCCGCAATCCGGGCGTGCGAAATATCCAGCAGCAGCCCCGCCCCCGTTTCTTCTAACACCTGGCTGAAAATCGCCGGCTCCACGCACGCCCGCACCACCTTGTGCTCCGTCCCCCGGTACGGCACGTTCTCGACGATCACCCGCTCCGCCCCAAAACGCTGGGCAGCCGCCCCGACATCAGCGATCATGCGCGCAATTACCGCCTCATCCTGCGCCGGGTCGTGGCTGGCGTTATCATAAGCCGGGAAATCCTTGCGGCGCGGCTCCAAGTGTAAATTGACATATGGCGTATCCGTCTGCGCCAGCAAGCGCTCCGCCAGCTCCCAATCCACCGCCTCCATCCCCCCGCCGCCCGCCGTCAGGTTGAGATGCACCGCTGTCGGGCATATCTGGCTGGCCTCCTCGATCATCCACGGCCAATCCGGGCACTTGAAACGATCCACCGAAATTCGCTTCTGCCGCAGCAGTTCCGCCGCCTCGAGCGAGTAATTGATTGCTAACAGCATCCCACCCATCCCATCCTCACCGGCAGGCGTTCTGGCGGTGTTCTTCGAACGTAATTGCAAACAAATGCCGCCCCGACCCATCACAGGCTGCCCGAAAGAAGAAATACGGCGTTTGCGCCGGAAATGCCACGGCTCGCAAAGCGTTCAAGCTGGCTGCGGCAATCGGCCCCGGGGGCAGCCCGGTATTGCGGTAAGTGTTATAGGGCGAATCGACCTGCAGGTCAGCCAGGCTGAGCGGGTTGGTCCACCAGGTATTCTGCGCCGTGTTAAATCCCAATGCATACTGCACCGTCGGATCCGTATCCAGGCGCATGCCTTGCGCCAGCCGGTTATAGAAAACCGAGGCGATCATCGGCATCTCGTCATCCACCACCGCCTCACGTTCAATGATCGAAGCCAGCGTCACCGCTTGGAAAACGCTCAGCCCCTGGTTGGTGAATCCCTGGCGCAGATCGAAGCCCACTTTGGTGCGGAAATTTTCCATCAGCGTGCCCAGGAAGGCATCCAACGTCACCTGCCGGTCGAAGCGGTAGCTATCCGGGAACAGAAAGCCCTCCAGGGTCGCCCCAGGCGGCATTTTGTTCTCCAGCATGAATTGCCCGGGCGGCGCCATAGCCGCCGTCATAAACTCGCTCGGGCTGAAGCTCAAGCCCGAGGTAGGCAAGGAAGCCGCGATCTCATCCAGCCGCCAGCCATCCAAGACCCGGTAAACCACCTGCCCCGGCGTGGCATCCTGCAAGGCGTGCGCAATCTCCACCGGCGACATACGCGCGCTCAGCGTGTACTCGCCCGCCTGGATCGTCGTATCCAACCCGGCGTATACCAGATAATTGCGCATCGCCGCCGCATCGCCCAATAAGCCCTCGGCCTGTAATCGCTCGGTAATTTCGAAGGTCGACTCCCCCGCCGCCACCCGGAAGGTTTGCGCCTCAGCCTGCACGCGCCACGGCTGCTTCAACAATTCCTTCTGCAGCACCAGCAGCGCCGATAACCTCAGCCGCTGCGACGTCCCCAGGCCTGCCGCCGGTTTGCCAAAAGCCAACTCCGCCTGGCGCGGCACAGCCACGTAGGCGTAGCCCCCCACCGCCGCCGCCAGTATCCCCACCACCAGCGTCATAATCAAACAAGATCCAACTGCTTTCTTCATATCCTATCGACGATCCTCATCCAATTAAACTTCGCGTTCTTCGCTACTTTGCGTTTCCATTCCCCCTTCATCCAAATAACCCTGCAGAATCACCGTCGCCGCCAGCGCATCCAGGTGTCCGCGGCGCTTCTTCAGCCGCGCCCCCATCGCCGCTTGCGCCTGGCGCGCCGTCTGCGTGCTGTAGCTCTCGTCCCACAACAACACCGGCAGCTCCGTCTGGCTGCGGATCGCTTCCGCCAGGCGCGCCGAACGGCGGCTGGCGGGTGTCTCTTCCCCGTCGCTGCCCAGCGGCTGCCCCACCACAATCAGCCCCGCCTCGTGCTCGTGCGCCAGTTGGGCAATCACTGCCGCGTCGATCGCCCGCGCCGCATGTTTAACGACCGTTAGCGGGTTGGCAATCGTCCCGCTTGGGTCGCTGATCGCTACGCCGATATTCTTCTCGCCAGGGTCTAGGGCCAGAATGCGCATCTTTCCTTGCTCACGGCAGTTCCCAGTACCGCACCCCCGAGACCTGCACGGTAAAATTATCCGTCAACGCCGCCCCCACGAACAACCCGAAATACCCGCTCGGGTAGGTCTCGTCTTCGATCTCCTGCAGCAAATAGCCGTTCGCAAACAGGCTCAGCTTGCTGCCCTCGGCTCGCAAACCGATCAGGTTGGTTTGGTCAGCGCCGCTGTTGATAGAACTGCTGTTGCTCCAGAAGATCAGGTTCTTGTAGTTTTTCCCATCCCAAATGCGCAGCGAGTATTGACCGTCACAGGAAAAACCGAACACATAGCCGCGAATCGGGTCGAAGCCCGGTGTGCGCGCCAGCAGGCCATAGCGATCCAGCCCCTTGCAATCGCCCGTCGTCACCGTCGCCTCCAGGTAGAAATTCGCCAACACCGGCCAGGACATCATCCAGGCATCGTAAGGGCTGCGAGGGTTGGCTTTCAAAGCGATCATGCTCAGTAATCCGTTCTGGATGCTCATCGCAACATGCTCGTCGGTATACAGCGGCCAGTTGGCGCTGCTCTGGAAATTATCTTCCCAATCCGGATCGCCCAACGCATCGCTCACCACGATCGCTGTCGCTGTAGCCGTCGGTAAAACCGGCGTGGCGCTCGGGATCGGCGTATTCGTGCCCGTCTGCGTCGGCGTTGGCGTGTCCGAGGGCAGCGGCGTGCGCGTCGGGGCGGGCGTCGAAGTCGGCGGCAGGGTTTCTTCCACCTCTGGCTGGGTTTCTTGCGCTGCTGCCGGGGTCTCGGAAGTCGGCTCGGCGATGATCTCGGTCAACTGCGCCGCAATCGTCTCCGCCGCCGCCGTATAAGCCGGGTTTTGCACCTCCAGCGGGGCATACGTTGCCGGTAAGGTGCAGCCCGCCAGCGCTGCCCCGGCCAGCAAACACAAAAGGCAAATCCATGGCGTCAATTTTTGCATAATGGCTTCTCCCGCCTGTATTGTAACCGAACCTGCTAAAAATCCCAAAGCTTCTTTACTGTGCCGTTGCTTCTGCCTGCTTCCCATGCCATCTCAGCCGAGCAAGCGCTGCTCATAAATCCGCCGGATGGTGGCCTCGATATCCGGCTCGCGCACCTGCAAATCTTGGATGCGGTAGCGCGCCGAGATGCGCCCGATCAGTTCCGAAGCCGAGATCGTACCCTGCTCGAACTCAAAAGTTGCCCGCTGGCCTTCGTGCTGTGTCACCTCCGCCCCCTCGACTTGCACGGCTTCGTAGCGCTCGCCGAAATCCACCACCACCTGCCGCCTGCCCCCAAAGCGCTCTTGCAGCTTGCTCAACTGCCCATCGAACAGCAGCCGCCCTTTGTCGATGATCATCACCCGCTGGCACAGCTTCTGCACATCCGAAAGGTCGTGGGTGGTCAGCACCACACTCACGCCGCGCTGCTGGTTGATATGCCGGATGAACTGGCGGATGCGCTCCTTTGCCACCACATCCAACCCAATCGTCGGCTCGTCCAGGAACAGCACCGGCGGTTCGTGCAGCAGAGCGGCGCACAAATCCGCCCGCATGCGCTGCCCCAACGAGAGCGAACGCACCGGGGTGTCCACAAAAGCATCCAGGTCGAGCAGCTTGCGAAATTCGTCCAGGTTATGCCGAAATTTGCCCGGCGCCACATCGTAAATATGCTGCAGCAGTTCTAACGACTCGATCACCGGCAGATCCCACCACAGGCTGGTGCGCTGCCCGAACACCGCCCCGATATGCGCCACGTAACTGCGCCGCTGCCGCCACGGCACGAACTCCCCCACCTGCACCTCCCCGCTGGTCGGAACCAGCAAGCCGGTCAGGATTTTCAGGGTGGTCGATTTACCGGCTCCGTTTGGCCCCAGGTAGCCCACCAGTTCGCCTGGGGCAATCTCGAAGCTGATGCCATCCACCGCCCGCACAAGCCTGGTTTTGCGGTTCACCAGGCTGCGCAGCGCCCCAAGCGCGCCGCGCCGTTGCAGCGCCACCTGGTAGGTCTTTTTCAGTTCTCGCACAACAATTGGCATTCTTCTCATGGTTAGGTTCCCGTGCTCTGGTAATGCCAGATGCCCACCCGCCAGATCGCCAGGCTGAGCGCCAGCATCCCCGCCCCCACCAGCGGGGATAGAAAAGCCGCCCACCCCGGCGCCCCAAACGGGTCTGGCTTATTTAGGAAGTACAACGCCGGGTAATAATTCAAGAAAATCGCTGGCAGCAGGTACGTAAAAAATCTGCGCAGCCAGTCGGGGTAGATATGCATCGGGTACGACATCATCTCAGCCCCACCATAGGTGAAAATATTGATCACCTCGATCGATTCAACCGTCCAAAAAGTGATCGTTGAGCCGATAATGAACAGGCTGCCGAAGAAAGCAATCTGCCCCAGCATCACCAGCGGCAGGTACAACACTTTCGCGGCCGTCCATTCGATCTCCACCAGGTGCAGCCCCACCGCCAGGACCACCGCCCCCTGAGCGATACGCCCCAGGCGTCGCACGATGAATTCAGAACTGAAGACTTGCAAGGTAATATCGACCGGACGCAGCAGCATCTGGTCGAAAGTTCCCAGGCGCACCCGGTTGCCAAAGTCGCGCGGGTCGAAACCGCTGAAGATCATATCCATCAACCCGAAAGAGACCTCTACCAGCCCATACAAAAAGGCAATCTCACCCAGGCTCCAGCCGCCAATCCCTTCGAAGCGCTGGATCACCAACGCCAGAGTCACAAACGTCACCCCGCTTACCAACACAGTCGACAGCGTCTCCAGCAAAAAACTGCTGCGATCTTGCATTTGCGCCCGGATGCGAATGGCGACCAGGCGGCGGTAAAGCCCAAAAATCCTGCCCACCTCAGCCTCCCAAAATCACCAAACGCCGCACGCCTGCCCGCAAAACCAGGTAGCAGGCGCTCGTCAGTGCGGCAGCCCACAGCGCCTGGTGCAGCAGCGCTGCCATCATCTCCGGCCCGCTTAATAGTCCCAGATAAACCTCCACAATCGTATTGATCATATGCGGAAACGGCGTCAGGTTACACAGCTTCTGAAACCACTCCGGGTAGAAGCGCAGCGGCATCAAGAATCCCGACATCAGCCACGAGAGTGAGTAACCCAGGCGCCCGATCCCGACCGCGTTCGGAACCCAAAAAGCCGTCAGGTTGACCAAAAAGCGCCACGCGAAACTCACCATCCACGCCAGCAGCAGCGCCGCCAGCAGCCCCAACCACTGCCCGGGCTGCCCCGGCAGCACGATGTCGAACACCGCCGCATAAAACAGCATGATCAAGACCCCCCGCCCCGCCAGGTTCACCAGCGCCCGCCCTAAATCTTGCGCCATCCAAAAGCGAAAATAATCCATCGGCTTCAGCAAGTCGCCGCTGATCTGCCCGCTGTAAACCGACTGGATCACCTGCCACCAACCGAATAAATCCAAAAAGGCAATCACCGCCTGCGAAATCCCCGTATAAGTGATCGCCGCCTGCAAGCTGATGCCTGCCGCCTCGCCGCGTTCCCCATATAGCGCAACCATCACCGCCGCCCGCAGCAGGCCAAAGAAAACATTGGTCGCCAGCCCGGCAAAGGCTGCCGCCCGGTAGGTGAATTGCCTGCGTGCTGAGAGTTTAACCAGTTCGAAAAAGGTGCGCATGGTTTTGGGGTCTGCGCTGCAAGCGCCGCGCGTCGATTGTTATACCCCGCATTGCCCCACCTGTCAAATCAAAGACCAGCCCTCTTCCTGCGTTCTCGCCGCCCAAATCCGTTTTTCCACCAGCTCCGCACCCCCCTCATCAATCTCAGCGCCTGCCTGATCTCACCCAGCTTGTCCAATCACGATCCAGCTTCATTCTGCATCCCCGCCTTCCGAATCCGCTCCTGCGCCAGCGCCGCGTACCCCGCCTCGATCTCATACCCCACATACCTGCGCCCGGCCTGCAAAGCCGCAATCGCCGTCGCCCCGCTGCCCATGAACGGGTCCAGCGCCACCTCCCCCTCATACGTGTACAGTTGGATCAAACGATACGGCAGTTCCACCGGAAACGGCGCCGGGTGCCCGACCTTCTTAGCCGACTCGGGCTTCATCGTCCACACCGACTTGGTCCACTCCATGAACTGCTCTTTGCTGATCGTATTGACCTTGCCCTCCACTTTAGCCCGCCTGAAGCTGCCCTTACAAAACACCAGGATATACTCGTGCGTATCCCGCAGCACCGGGTTGCTGGCTGATTGGAAACTGCCCCATGCCATCGACACCCCTGCTCCAGCCCCCTTATTCCAGATAATCTCGCCCCGCATCAAAAAACCGATCTCGATCATCATCTGCGAAATAAAATCCGAAAGCGGGATATATGGCTTGCGCCCCAGGTTGGCCACATTGACACACGCCCGCCCGCCATGCACCAGCACCCGGTAAGTCTCCGCGAACACCTGCCGCAGCATCGCCAGGTATTCTTCCAGCGACAGGTCTTCGTCATATTCCTTGGTCACATTATAAGGCGGCGAAGTGACCATCAGATGCACTGAATTCGCCGGGATGGCGCTCATCTGGCGCGCGTCGCCCACCACGATGGTGTTCTGCAATTCCGCCGGTAAAGCCTGCTCCTCGGTCGCCGCGCCTTCTTGCTCGCCGCCCATGTCTTCATACAACTTCGAGTTGTAATACTGCGAAGCATCATGGCTTACCCGGGCGCTCACCCCAAAACTGCTCGTCTTCGAACGCTTTCTCATCCCATGTCCTTCCCGCAGCCTCTCAACCTGCACCTGCTTCCATCATTCCACCGGCGCTCCAACCTGCTTCAGGCTCATGCCCTCATCGCCAGGCCTCCACAGATTCATGCTTCTCAAAAAATAACCCACATCCCCATTCTAACATTCTACAGCCGCTCTCGCCATCCTGTCAGCAGTTCGAAAAATCACAAACTCACCTTCTTCCCCCCCCAAATCCCGCTCTCGCCATCCTACCAGCCGTGCCCCCATTCGGAATATACCAAACTCACCTTCTTCCCACCCAAAAAACCGCTCTCGCCATCCGGTCAGCAGTGCACCTATTCGAAATATACCAAACTCGCCTTCATCCCCCCCAACCCCACTCTCGCCTTCCTGTCAGTAGTGTGCCCATTTGAAATAAACCAAACCCACATTCTTCCCCCCCAACCCCGCTCTCGCCATCCCGTCAGCTGTGCGCCCATTTGGAATATACCAAACTCACCTTCTTCCCCCCAAAAAATCCCTCTCTCGCCATCCTGTCAGAAGTGCACCCATTCGAAAATACCAAACTCACCTTCTCACCTCCAAACCCCACTCTCGCCATCCGGTCAGCAGCGCACCTATTCGAAATTACCAAACTCACCTTCTTCACCCACAAACCCCGCTCTCGCCATTCTGTCAGCAGTAAGCCCATTCGGAATATTACAAACTCACCTTCTTCCCCCCAAAAATCCCGCTCTCCCCATCCCGTCAGCAGTGCGCCCATTCGAAATATACCAAACCCGCTACAATATTATGGCTATGCGCATTCGTCCTGTCCCCCTACCAGCCGCACGCCCTTCTTTCCTCTACCATATCCGCCGCCATCTTCCCTTCCCTTTGTTATAATGAGACTCCCTCACCTCCTTTTCACGCAACACCTTGCCAAAAGTTGCCCCATCATGATCAAGCCAACCCGCCAGGTAGAACCGGCCGCACCATCCAGCCCTATGCAACCAACACCCCCCACGCCACCATCTTGCGACTCCCCTTCAGCCGCCCTTCCCAGAACCCACCTGCTTTGGTCGCGCCTGCTGATCGGCCTGGTCGTTCTGATCTGCGCCGAAGTTTTCTCCGGTTCGGCCCTGCAAGCCGGTCTATGGCATCCCTGGCACTGGTTGTTAACCTACTTGCTCTACTTCGCCCATTTCTTCTTCTTTACCACCCTGGCGCTGCGCACCCGCAGAACCTCGCTCGCCTCCCTCTACCTTTGGGGTGTGTTCTTCGGGCTGTACGAATCCTGGATCACCAAGGTCATCTGGAGCGGCTACAGCGGCGATGGGCAGTACGCCCTGGGCGCCATCGGCCCCTTCGGCTTTCACGAACTCAGCATGGTCTTCCTCTTTCACCCCCTGGCTTCTTTCATCCTGCCTCTGGCGGTCGCCTGCCTGCTTTTCCCTCCCTTGGCCGCTCATTTTCCCGCTTTCAATGGCTTTCCCGGCCAGTCCCGGCTGGCGCGCCTGGCGCAAGCCTCCGTCGTTCTCACCCTGTCCAGCGTCATGGCGATCAACTCCGGCGGCCTGCTCAACCTATCTCTCAACCTCGCCCTGGTCTGCCTGGGCTTGCTCATCCTGCTGCGCCTGGCGCGACCCACCTTCGACGCCCCCAATGCCCTGCAAATCCTGGTCTTCCAGCCCCGCGGCTTTCGACTGCTGGCGCTCTACCTGGCATTGCTCTACCTGGTCACCTACCTCACCATCCGTCCCGAAGCCCTGCCCTCGCCCGCCGTACAACTCTCCACCTTCATCGTCTACGCCCTGGCGCTTACCGGCCTCTGGCGCCACTCTCCAGCGCCGCCGCCGCCTACGCCTACGTTCCCACCCTTCTCCGCACCACCGCCCACCATCCCAACGCCCCTGTCCTCCTCCGCACCACCGCCCCCCATCCCGACGCCCCCGCCGTCCTCGGCACCACCGCCCCCCACCCCTACGCTACCGTCCTCCTTTGCACCATCGCCGCCCACCCCTACGTCTGAGTCCCCGCCCTCCCTCGCTCCGTCATCGCCCTCGCCCTCGAATGGGTTTCCACCCTCGCCCTCCCCCACCTCGCTCCGCCTGCGCCAGGTGCTCTACCTGTTCGCCATCCTGCTCATTTTGGGGCTGGCCTTATCCAACTTCCCAACCAGCCCCATCCTGAGCGTCTTCATCTTCCTGAATTTCGCCCTGTGGACCCCCACCGGCCTGGCCCTGACCCTGCTGGCGGTCGCCGCCGGCTTCCGCCGGCAATCACCTCCACCCTGATGCATGGTTTTTTCCAGACCGAAAGCTTATCTAACACCAGTTGCATTGCACCTGCTCCCGGTGCATTGCAACTTCATGGATCACAGCAAAATCGCCATCCCCCCTACCAACGCCGCCGCCCCCAAAATCAAGAAAAGAATCACCGTCCCCTTCTCCCCCAATAACTGCACAAACCCCTGGATCTTCCCCATTTTCCAAATAGATTTCGGTTTTGCCAGCGCCAAAAGTCCTACCGCCGCCCCCCACACCACCAAGAATATCCCAATCATCGTCAAAGTATCCATTTCTTTACTCCAAAGCTCCTTTTATCCAAATTATCCTCTGCGCGCCCTATCTGTTGGCGCCTTCCAACGTTCTAACGTTCTAACGTTCCCTCCTCACCACTTTTTTATCGATGCAGCATCTGGTAAAACCTCCGGATAAACACCCCCGCCACCAGCGACTGGTACACCACCCCCACCAGCGCATACAACCCCGCGCCGGCCTCCCCTGCCGAGAGTGTCCAGTACACCTTCATCGGCCAATAAGTTGGGATCACCCCAAACAACAAATCCCAACCCGGCTCGACAAAAAAGGCCAGCACCGGCAGCAGCGTGACAAAGCCCGACAGCTTGACCAGCGCAAAGCCCTGCACCTTATTCTGCGCCAGCGCAGCCAGGTACAGCGCAAACATCGGCGCAGTCGCTGCTGAGGCAATCCCAATCAGTAAAATCGCCCCCCACGACAACACCTCCAGGTTGACCACCGGGAACATCAAGAACATCAGCACAATCGTCAACAGCGCCGGAACCGCCACCCGGTAAGCCACATACGTATTCAGCGACAGCGGTGTCACCTGCAGTGCCGTCATCGTGGCGTCGTCCTTCTCGTCCAGCAGTAAAAAACCGATCAAGGTCGCCAGCACCAGGGCTGGCATGCCGACGATAAAATAGGCCGAGATCACCGGGTAATACGGCCGCAAATCGAAATTATTCTGCGCCAGTAAATTTTCGGTCAGCGCCGGCACGCCCCAGCGCAGCAGTACTGCAAACGCCAGCGGCATCGCCACCATCCACGGCAGCAAACTATCGCGCCGGATATTGCGCAAATCGATCGGCCCCAAGGCTGTGAAAATCATCCGCAGGTTCATTTTCTTCGTGCTCCTCTCTTCTGCACCACAAAGCGGTGAAAGGCGCGCTGGCTGGCAAAAACCCCCACTGCCACCCACAGCGCCGAATACGCCAGGCCATAAACCAGTTGCCAGGCCTCCACCCGCTGGAAAGCCGCCTGCATCAACACCACCGGCGCTTGCAGGGGGTGCAAATACATCACCCAACTGCGCCACAGGTCGAAATAATATAACAGCGGCAGCGAAAATCCCATCGTCCACACCGCCGAGGGCATCAGAAATTCGCTGATCGAGTGATAGCGCGCCACCACCACAAAGCCATACAAGGCATACATCACCGTCAGCGCCAGGACGCCCAGCGCCAGCAGCGCCCAGTTGAAGCCCAGCCCCGAAACCAGCGCCACAATTACCAGCGTCTCCAGCAGCGAAAGCAGCCCCAAAGACAGCGCTTTCGAAAGCAGGTACTCCCACGGCCTGAGCGGGCTGACGATCTGCGCCTCCAACGTGCCTTCGTTCTTTTCCAGCAGCACCAATCCAGCCATAAAGAAGAACCCGTTGATTACCAGGTTTTCCAGGATGATCGCCGGCCACCACACGAACCAGTCCACCTCCCCAAACTGTTTCAGCGTGATCACAATCAGCACCGCCACGAACCCGGACACATAATAGAACCCATTGCGAAACTGCAAGCGCATATCGCTGTGCAGGGTTGCCAGGATGCGCTTCATAGCAGGCTCCGTCCGGTTACTTCGATGAAGATATTCTCCAGGCTGGCCTCCTGGGTATGGATCGTGCGCACCGGCTTCTCCCGCAGCAGCGCCAGGAAAGCAGGGTTATCCGCCAACCCGTGCAGCGCGAAATCGGCGCTTTCCACCTGCCCATTCCCCTGGTACTCCACCCGCACCTCCGCCCGCCCGTATTGCAGCTTCAGTTCCTTCGGCGATTGGATCACGCTGATTTCACCGTCCACGATGAACGCCACCTGGTCGCACAATTCATCCGCCACAAACATGTCGTGGGTCGTCAGAAAGACCGTCCGCCCGGCCTGCTTCTGCGCCATGATCAGATCCTTGATGCGCCGGCTGTTGACCGGGTCCAGTCCCGCCGTCGGCTCATCGAGAAACAACAGCTCCGGCTGGTGCGCCAGCGCCCGCGCCACAGTCAGACGCGTCTTCATGCCCTTCGAATACTGCCCCACCGCCATCTCTCCATCTTCCGCCAGCCCCACCATCTCCAACAGCTTTTGCGGGGCGATCGACTCGCCGTGATACAGCGAACTGAAATATCGCAAATTTTCCTCCGCCGTCAGCTTGCTGTAATGGTTGGGCAGCTCGAAGCTCACCCCAATCCGTTCGTAATAATCGTAACCCCAGCCGCGCAGATCGCGCCCGAAGACGCTGGCCTGCCCTGAGAAGCCCTGCAGCAGGCGGATCAAAATCTTCTGCGTGGTCGACTTGCCCGCCCCGCTCGGCCCCAGAAATCCGAAAATCTGCCCTTGCTGCACCTCGAAGCTCAGCCCCCTCACCGCCGGTTTTGCCGTCCCGCTGTAGGTAAACGTAAGATTCTCAACCTGTATCATCGTTTTCTCAATCCATTTTCCAAAATATCCAGTACCTGAAAGATCACAGTTCGCATTTCCTGTGAACTCACCGCCTGAGCGCCGCGCTCCAATAGTTCCTGCGGCGCCATCCCGAACCGGCCCAGCAAATGCTGTCCCAGGTTCATAAAAATCACATTCCACACAAAAGCCGCCGTCTCCACATCCGTCTCTGGCCGGATCGTCCCCGCCGCCACGCCTTGTGCTGCCAACTGCCGGAAATACGCCATGCCCCCCTGCCGGATCATCTCCAACGTCTCATCCGGAAAAGGCGCCTCGCCCAGCACTGCCCGGTAGCCGATCTTCGCCAGTTGCGGCTGGCTGAACTCGAAGCTCGCCCCCGTGTCCAACAGCCAACGTAGCGTCGCGAAAACGTCCAGCCCGTGCTCCGGCGGCGGAATGCGGCTCACAAACGCCCGCTTCTCGTCCACCGCCAGCCGCAGCAGGTACAGGTAGCAATCCTTCTTGTCCTCGAAATACTGGTAGAAACTGCCCTTGGCAATCCCCGCCCGTTCCACCACCCGAGAAACCGAAGCGCTGCGGTAATCGTTCTCGGCAAACTCCTCCAAAAGCGCCTGGGTCAGCCCCTGGCGCTTCTCCTCCGGCAGATTAAAAAAAGTATCCTTCGGCATAATCTCTGCATCCAAATAAAAAAATGTGACCATCCAGTCACATGACTGATCGGTCACATTCTACCCCCACTCCCCCCTCCTGTCAAGAGAAATCCCCTGCCCTCGCTCAAGGGTTTTGGGTTAAACGTTTAAACGTTCAAACGTTCAAACGTTGCAACGTTCTAACGATTCCCCCCCCTCATTTCCGCCCGCGTCAACATCACCGCCGCCCCCAGGATCAACCCGCCGCCCACCAGCGAGATCAGTTGCAGCCGCTCCCCCAACACCGCCGCCGCCAGCAGCACCGTCACCACCGGCTCCAGCGTCGACAGCAGCGATGCATCCGTCGGCCCAATGCGCTTCAAACCACCCAGAAACGTCGTCACCGGGATCACCGTCGCCACCACCACGATCCCCGCTATCACCCACCAGCCACCCGGCGTCGTTGGCCACTGCGGCCCTTGCGTCGCCGCCAGCCCACCATACACCAACCCCGCCGCCGCAAAAATCACCGTCGACGACTGCGCCGCGCTGGCTTTTTCCAGCACTCTGGCCCCCACCACGATATAGACCGCGTAAATCACCGCCGCCAAAATCGCCAGTAAGATCCCGTTCCACTGCCCCCCTTGCGGATTGGCCGTCATCGCCGCCCCTGCCGTCGCCATCACCAATGCTGCAACCTTTACCCGCGTCAGGCGCGCCTTGAGAAAAACCACCGCCAAAATCGCCACAAAGGTCGGGTACAGGTACAGCAACAGCCCCACCAGCCCCGCCGAAGCATATTGAATCGCCGTCAAATAGGAAAAAGACTGCCCCACATACCCGATCGCCCCCATCCCCGCCAACCACCCCAGCGTCCGCCCCTCCGGCAGCCGCTCCCCTCGCAGCGCCAGCCAACCCACCATCAACACAGCCGAAAAACCGAAGCGCAGAAACAACAACGTCGCCGTATCCAACCCCGCTGCGTAAGCCAGCCGCCCAAAAATCGCCAGCGACCCAAACGTCGCCGCCGAAACCACCACCAGCGCCACCCCCACCAACCGGTTCACCGCCCGCCCTCCAGCCCAGCAACCCTACCCGCACGCCTCGCCATGCCGCCCATTATCCCACCCTCCCCCACTCCTGTCGACCCTCTGGCCCTCCAAAAACACTGCTATCGGCCCTCGGCTGTCAGCTTCCATCTGTCCAATCCGCTATCGGCTGCCGGCTACCAGCTTCCATCTGTCCAATCCGCTATCGGCTGTCGGCTGTCAGCTTCCATCTGTCCAATCCGCTATCGGCTGTCGGCTGTCAGCTTCCATTGTCCCAATCCGCTATCGGCTGTAGGCTACCAGCTTCCATTTGTCCAATCCACTATCGGCTGCCGGCTGTCAGCTTCCATTGTCTCAATCCGTTATCCAACAAGAAATTCAACTTCTCCCCCCTCCCTAATCCGTTGTTCTTCCTTCGCGCCTTCGAGCCTTCGCGTTTCAAATTACCCCCTCCATTATCCACTCCAAACGCTCCAACGTTCTAACGTTCTAACGTTCCAACCTTCCAACGTTCCAACGTTCCAACGTTCCAACGTTCCAACGTTCTAACGTTCCCACGTTCTAACGTTCCAACGCCTCCTCCCCCTCCCTCCCCCTCCCCCTCCTCCTCCAAACCCTCCCCACCCCCAACGCCCCTGCCCCCAACGCC
>JAGUYW010000061.1 GCA_020061105.1 Anaerolineales bacterium
CAACCGGCCAGGGCAGCGCCGGGTCGGCGGGGCCGTTGATCGGGTTGCTAGGGCCCCTTTCCAACGCCGATCTATCTTCAGAAGCCTCGATGGTTTCCAGCAGCCCGGCTGGGGCTCTGGCGGCGCAGTCTTACCATCCGATCATGTTAAACCTGATCTTCAGCGCCAACGCCGCCAGCAGCGGAGCGGGGATTTATAACGATGAGTCGAGCTGCCTGACGCTGGTCAATGTGCTGCTGATCGACAACACCGCTTCGCAAACCGGCGGCGGCCTGTATAACCGCCAGAGTGGCTGCCTGGTTTTGAAAAACCTGACAATCCTCAACAACTCGGCTGTGACCGCCGGGGGTGGATTATATAACGATAATGCCCAGGCGCAGGTGCATAACACGATTGTGTGGGGCAACACCTCCCCAAACGGGGCGCAGGTTGCTAACAGCAGCAGCTTGCGTCCAGACTTTAGCTACTGCGATATCCAGGGTTCGGGCGGCAGCGGCGGCGGTTGGAGCACCGCCCTGGGGCAGGATGGCGGCGGAAATATCGACGCCGCCCCACTTTTCATTAACATTGCCCAGCGCCAACTCGGCTTGCTGCCGCATTCTCCGGCTCGCAATGCCGGGCTGGATGCCTTGATCAACCCGATCGCTATCGACCTGTCCGGCGGACCGCGCATCCTGGACGGGCGCGTCGATATGGGCGCCTATGAGCAGCTTTGGCTGCAGCTATTCTTGCCGGCCATGGTGCGGTAGGAATGCCCAGGCGATATGGTCCTCAACCGGATTATTTTAATAACAGCCGCTGAAACTCTCAGCGGCTGTTATTCTTCCAGCAATTTCTGAGGCTAACGAGCAGCGTCTGATACACGTCGCATTCCCTGCGGGGTTTGCGCCGCTTATTCAACTTGACAATCGCTCTAACCAGAAGTAACATAATCCCCATACTTCTGGTTTTTTCGTTCAGCGCGCTTGCCAGAGAACGATCTCAGATGGTGGGGTATTTCGATCCATGGCTTCAAGCATAGCCTGGAACACAAATGGCAGGAGGAAAACATGCAAATCAGCAAAAAAACGAAAATGACGGCTGGTGCAGCGCTGGTGCTGTGCCTGGTGAGCATGGTCTTTTCTGGACTGATCCAGAATGACTTTGGCAAGGTGGAAATCATCGATGTCACCCATGTGACCGCCAAAGGCGTGCTGACGGGCTACCTGCTGGTACCGGACAGCGCCGTCCCCAGCAGCCCGGCCCCGGCGGTGGTCACCAGCCACGGCTACCTGAACAACCGCGAGATGCAGGCCATTACCTATGTGGAGCTATCACGGCGAGGCTATGTAGTTTTTGCGATGGATGCGTACAAACACGGCCATTCTTCTGTGCCAGTGGATGAAGATGGCAACCCAGTATCGATACCGGACGGCGGTATGGTGGATGCGGTGGAGTACCTGTACACACTGCCCTTTGTCGATAAATCCCGCATCGGGGTGACCGGCCATTCGATGGGCGGTGGTTTTGCAGATAAGACCATGGCCTATTACAGCAATCTGGAAAAAGAAGCCCTGGCGGCCGGGAAATCGCCTTCGGAAGCGCAAGCGCTGAACAAAGTTGCGGCAGGGCTGATCGTCGGCAATGTACCTTCTGGGTTGGCGGGTGGCACTGATATTATGGGGGCGGCGCAGGAAGGCAGCGCCCCGTATCTGGCTAATATCGGTGTGATCTTAGGCCGTTACGATGAATTTGCCATCGCTCTGATGGGCGGGTCGATCGTGGATGTCTTCCAGCACGAGCTGATTAAAAATCTGACTGCGCTGCAAACCGAAGACTCGGCTTTCCTGGCGATCCCCGAGATTGTGGAAGGGCAGACCTATGTGAACGCTCGCACGGGCTACGGGATTGTGTATTACTCGCCGTGGGAAATTCACCCCTGGAACCATTTCTCGACCACTTCCGCCCGACGCACGGTCGAGTTTTTCCAGGCTACCCTGGGGGCGCCCAAGCCGCTGCCGGGCAGCAGCCAGGCCTGGTGGTGGAAAGAATTGTTCAACCTGATCGGATTGATCGGGTTTTTCATGTTCTTGATCCCATGTGCTGAAATCTTGATTGCGCTGCCCTTCTTTCGAGATCTGCGCGTTGCTTCCATCTCGGTCTTGCCGGCGCTGGCTGACGCCAGACAAAAGCGCAAATTCTGGATTTGGGGAGTCGCAGGTGGGCTGCTGCTAACGATTTTCCTGATCCCCCTGTTCGTGATCGGTATGAATCTGGTCAGCCCGTTCTGGCCGCAGGATACTACGGGACCGATTTCTGTCTGGGCGGTGGGATCTGGGTTGATCGGCTTGCTGGTGGTGCGCATCACCAGCGGGAAGATGAAAGGCCGAGGGGCGGAATTTGGCGTTCAGATCGGGTGGAAACCCTTGCTGAAGACGGTTTTACTGGCCGCGCTGGTTGTTTCACTCACCTATTTGCTGGTGTTCGCAGCCGATTACTTTTTCAGCACCGATTTTCGGATTTGGAGCTTTGCCATACGCGTCTTTTCAGCCAGCAAAATCTGGGTGGCGCTGAAATACACCCCGTTCTTCCTGGCGTTCTTCCTGCTCAACAGCCTGGCGGTCAACCGTAACCGCTTTGAAAACTGGGGTGAGCGCAAACAGATCTGGGTGAGTATTCTCTTCAACATCTTGGGTGTGATTATTTTCCTGGTTTTGCAATATCTGCCGCTTTTACTCACCGGCAGCACCTTCTTTGGCATGCTGGTCAAAGGCCCATTGGCGGGGGCGCTGGCGTTGATCCCCATCCTGCTGTTCCCGTTTGTGCCGATCCTGGCGATTGCGGCGGTGATCGGGGTGCGCTTGTATCAACTGACTGGCAGCATCTACCTGGGCGGCCTGGTTAATGGCCTGCTGATCGCGATGGTGACGGTCGCCAACACCAGCTTTACTTATCC
>JAGUYW010000009.1 GCA_020061105.1 Anaerolineales bacterium
CAAAGTAAATATCCCCAATCTTGATCAGTTCAACTGGTGGTAATGGGATTTGCTCATAGTGCGCCTTGTCGATGCTAATCCAGCGATCTTTGGTGCGACGCTGGCGTGGCAAAAAAGCGCGATCGAAATCGTGGTAGCGCCCCAGGCTGCCAACCACCAGGTTGATATCCACCTGGCGCAAGCCCAGGTAATGCTGGCCGCGCAGTTCCAGGTGTTGGCGCACCTCGTCAAATGGCAGCAGCTCGTTCTCACTGCCGGTCAAACGACTGAGGACTTTTCTCCAAAAGCCTCGCGAAACGGCGCGCTCAAAATCATCTTCAGCCAAACGACGAATCATCATATACCCGTCCTGCTTTGAGCGCGGGCAACTTTGGCGCCCGGCAAATTCAACTGCACTTCTTGAAATCCAAAGGCGTTGATTACCTGGGTGCGGCCAACCTGGGTAGCCACTTTATCATCGGGGCGATACAGGTGTACATGACCGTGAAAATGATAGGCGGGTTGAAAGACCGTCACCAACCAGCGAAAAGCCTTAATCCCTTGGTGGGGTAAATCGTCGTCGTCATGAATTCCAGCCGAGGGGGCATGGGTAACAAAGATATCGAGATAACGCCCATGGCGTGCGCGGTTATAGACCAAACCGGGCGTCAGCTTGAGTACATACTGCCACATCTCCATTTGAGAATATTGAAATTGACCGGGGCGATAGCGCAAACAGCCCTGCACTCCTGCAATCAGCAGCCCTTGCTCGTAGAGCAGGCGACCATGTAAATCCTGCCCGCCATGCGGAGCTGTACGCTGGCCTTCGCTGCTGTATTCAACTACTTTATCATGGTTACCGCGCACAAAATATAACGGCACATCCAGGATGGAGAGGATAAATTCCAGATAATAGTATGCCAGGTCGCCGCAGCCCAGGATCAAATCAACATCTTGAAAGCGCCGCCGGACTTGTGGGCCATAAATAAAGGGAACGATTTTATCGCTTACCGCCAGGATTTTCATTCTGTGCTGCTTATACCCTGAAAGAGCTTTCTTGTCAAAGGAAAACCGTCTCCCGAACCACCGCGCTGTATCAACTGCGCGGTATAATTAATGGCATATGAGACATTTCATTCCCTACACCACCGTTTTCTTGATCGCGCTGACATGGCTGGCGGTAGGCTGCGCCGGTTTATCAGTCCAGAACACCGCCGCGCCGCCGCCCACCCTGGAAGAAGACCGCCTGGCGGCGCCCCCCATGCCCCCCAACCCCACCCAGGCCGATCTGGGTTCGCATGTCTATTACCAGGTATGCATGGCCTGCCACGGCGATCGCGGCCAGGGGCTGACCGACGAGTGGCGGGAAGTTTGGAATGAAGACGCCAATTGCTGGCAATCGGAGTGCCACGGCAATGATCACCCGCCAGAAGGTTTCAGCTTTCCCCAAACCTGCTGCGCCGCCGTCCTTGGGCCAGGTACGTTAACCCAGTTCCGGGATGGGCAGGCTTTGTTCGAATATCTTGTAGAAACTATGCCATGGTGGAATCCGGGATATATGCCCGTCGAAGAATTCTGGCAGCTTACCAATTTTATGATGCGCGAGAACGGCGTTATCCCAGATGGGGTAACTTTAAATGCTGGCAATGCCGTTGCATTTAACCTGCACCCTGTCACGCCGCTTCCCGAAGACACCACCTGGCAAGTGCTGGTAATTGTCGGCATGTTAACCAGCATAGCAGCCCTGTTAGCTTTCCAAAAAAATTCTTCTATTGGCTAATGCTGCTACGGAT
Source organism: Anaerolineales bacterium (assembly GCA_020061105.1). GTDB lineage: Bacteria > Chloroflexota > Anaerolineae > Anaerolineales > UBA4823 > JAGUYW01. The sequence goes on from JAGUYW010000009.1 coordinate 1,773, forward strand.
GCAATCAATCTTCTCCAGGGTGGCCTGGCGCCCGAGTTCATATAATTCAGCGCGTTTCGAGAAACGCAAATAAGTCTTGCCCCGCAAATCTGGGGCAATCAGGCAATCGGCTTGCTCGATGCCGCCGCCGGCGCGTTCGAGCAAGATCTCAATAGCAGCCAGAAAATAACCCAGGGGGCCGAGAAATTTGCGCAATTTGAATTCAAAGATATCCACCCCAATCACATAGTCAGCGCCCATCTCCCGCAAAACCCTGACGGGCACCATGTCCGCCAGTCCACCGTCGCATAACCAGCGGTCATCGATTAGAACCGGCTCAATTGCGCCCGGCATGGCGCAACTGGCCTGCACAGCCGGCGCCACCGCGCCGCGATTCAAGCGCACCGGCTCACCGGTCATGATATCCACAGCCACGACGGTAAAGGGGATGCGCGTTTTTTCAAACTGTAAATCGCCATATTCCTGGCGCATGCGGCGCGCCAGGTTATCAAAGCTAAACAGCCCCCGCCAGGGCCAGGTTGGGCGGGCAATATGCCGCCAGCGGAACCGCAGAGCGCGCTGGTAGATTTTTTCAGCGCTCCAACCTGCGCAGTATGCCGCAGCGATCAACGACCCGGCGCTAGTGCCGGCGATAAAATCGATCGGAATCTTGTATTCTTCGAGCACGGATAACACGCCGATATGCGCTAACCCGCGCGCTAACCCGCCGCCTAAAGCCAAACCCACGCGTTTCGTTTGAACAAACTGCAACGGTTCTGCTGGCGCTTCACTCACCTTCGTCGCTCTCTGTCTTTAGAAATCAACCTGCCTACCGTGATAGGCGCATTCGTACAGGCGCTCGATTTCTTCCAGGCTGGGAATGCGCCGCGACATCACCATGCCGGTGTCCATTTGCGCATTTGCACACAGCACGGAAAATTCTTGCTCAAATTGTTGGCGCGAGACGCCTGCCTGAGCCAGCGTGGTCGGTAAACCAAGCTGTTCCAGAAAAGCGCGCACAAATTGCGCCAGGTTGCGCGCCGCCTGGTCTTCATCCTGCGCTGGCAACCCCAGGACGGCAGCCACTTGTTGATAGCGTCCCAACCCGCCACAGTTGAGATATTCGATCACGTAGGGTAAAAAGAGGGCGGTGACGCGACCGTGTGGCAGGTGAAAAATCGCTCCGGCGCTGTGTCCAAAGGCATGCGCCAGGGCAATATTGGCGTTGTTAATCACCAGACCGCCCATATTGGCCGCATTTGCCATGTGTTCACGAGCAACCAAATCTGCAGCGCCGTTTTTCACCGCTCTGGGCAGGTATTCGATAATCAGCCGGACGGCATGAATGGCCAATGCGTCTGAAAAATCGTTGCTCCAGGTACTGTTGAGACCTTCCAGGGCATGAGAAAGGGCGTCAACGCCCGTATCGGCTGTCAATTGCGGCGGCATCCCTGCCGACAGGCTGGGATCCACAATCGCCAGATCGGGCAAGAATTCATAAGAGCCCAATTCAAGCTTTTGCCTGGTTTGCGGATCTTTGATGACTGCCCCAAATGAGGTCTCCGAGCCCGAACCAGCCGTGGTGGGGATCAAGACCAAACGCGCTTTGGCGCGCAGGCCGAAATCTTCTACCGGGTTGATACTATCTAAAGGCAAGTCGGGTCTCTCATAAAGAAACCAGGCCGATTTGGCGGTATCCATCACCGAGCCACCACCCAATGCAATAACCCAATCGGGAGCATAAGCAGACATCGCCACGGCGCAGCGCTGCACCGTTTCCAAAGTCGGATCTGCTTCGACCTGGCTAAAGACTTCACATTCCAGGCCGGCGGCTCGCAGGCGTTCTTCCACCCTGTTTACCAGACCTAAAGATTGCAACATGGCATCTGTGACAAGAAATGCCTTCTGTCCCTGAATCTGTTCTAACTCCGACAAGGCGTCTTCGCCAAAAACAATCAAAGGGCTACGAAAAAACCACATGTTTCACTCCATTTCCTCAGGCTAACTTACCCTAACTAATTATCTAATACTCATCGAGAAATGTCAATCTGTTCTCAGGTCTGCCTTTTAGAAAAAGATCGACAACGTTACTTATTGACACGCCTGCAAGTCAATAGTATAGTTTAAATAATTGGGAAAACTTACTCGGTGTCGGTAGTGAGGGCGACGATGATTAAAGATAGCAAAACAGCGCTCGTTTTAGCTGGCGGTGGTTTGACTGGCGCAGTGTATGAAATCGGCGCATTGCGGGCCATCGATGATTTACTCATCGATCGAACGGTGAACGATTTCGACATTTTTGTGGGCACCAGCGCCGGGGCGCTGGTAGCCTCGTTTCTTTCCAAGGGGGTTAGCCCGCAAGAAATGCTGCAAGTGATTGACGGATCACACCCATACGCCGGAAAATTTGAGCGCAAGCATATCTTCGATATGAACACGGCGCGCTACCTGCAATGGGGTCTTAACCTGCCCGGGAAACTGCTCGATGCATGGTTCACTTATTTGCGCAATATTGGAGATATGAGCCTGTTCGACCTGGTCTGGTCGCTCAGTGAAGCGCTGCCTTCGGGATTATACGATGGCATGGCGCTGGCGCGCTTCGTCCAACAGGGTTTACAAGACCTGGGCTTTACAGACGACTTTCAAAGGCAAGAGCGCGAACTCTATATCATTGCCACCGATCTCGATTCGGGCGAACGCGCCATCTTTGGCAACGGGTACATCGACGCCCCCATCTCCAAGGCTGTGGCGGCTTCATCTGCTTTGCCAATGCTGTATTCACCGGTGCAAATTGGCGATCGCGAATACATCGACGGCGGGATGCGCGGCACCGCCAGCATTGACCTGGCGATCGAACGCGGCGCCAACCTGGTGGTTGTCATCAACCCATTGGTGCCATATGATAACCAACAACCGCTAGAAATCCCTACCAAAGACAGCAATGACGAGCCCCTGACGCAAGAGGAAAAAGTGCATCTCAGCAAGAAAGGCGTGCAATCGATCGCCAACCAGGTCATCCGCATCGTGGTGCACTCTGGACTGCACTACCATGTCAAACAGCTTCGCCGGGCGCACCCGCAAGTCGATATCATCCTGATCGAACCGGGGGCTGAAGATTTTCAAATGTTTTTCAACAACATCATGCGCTATTCGGCGCGGCTCGCTGTTGCCAAGCATGGTTTCGAATCGGTAACCCTCGATCTGGCAGAAGAATATCCTATGTACAAAGAAACCCTGGGCCGGCATGGCATCCCGATCTCTCGCCGGCTGGTGATTGATGAGCTAAATGAGATTGCTGCTTCGAATCATGACCCGCAGGTGATACGCCGGATAATGGAAGCCAAAGATCGTGATGGCTGCGGCTGGCGGCGCGCTGATCGCCCGTTGTGTAAACTGGAGCGCAGCCTCTCCGAACTAGAGATGATCTTGTACGACGCCGCCCATCGCTCCTAGGCAGCCAGGCTGGCTCACTGCGGCTGGTGTCCGTTTAACCCCAATTCCTGTAAAACTCGAGGGTCGATTTGCTGCCCCTGTCGAAATATCCCCTCCAGAACAAACGATTCCCAAACCAACGATCAACCAAAGAAAACCGAACGCCGCTGCGAAAGACGCCCATAAATCATGTTCTGCACAATGTTCCGCACCTGATCGGTGAGTTGCGACACGAGCGCCGGGTTATCGGCTGCACCAGGCCCATAATGACTGGTTGGAATTGCTTCGCCAAAATCGATAAACCACTTGGTCGGCAAAGGCACAAAACCAAGCAAACCCAGCCACGGGAAAGTTGGCGAGATCGGGAAGTAAGGGAGGCCGATCAATTTTGCCATCGTCGGCGATTTATAAAGAGAAATGTAAGTCTCTTCGGCCCCGACCACCGCTACCGGTATGATGGGCGCGCCAGTCTTGAGCGCCATCTGTACAAAGCCGCCGCGTCCAAAGCGCGCCAGGCGATAGCGTTCCCAGAAAAGTTTCCCCACCCCTTTGTAGCCTTCGGGATAAACCGCCACCAACTGATCTTGTTCGAGCAAACGGATGCCATTCTCATCGTTCGCCTGCACCTGGCCTAATTTCACAAACATCGATGAAAAGAAAGGCAGGGTTGGGATCCAGGTTGCATAAAGGGTGCGCACCAGGCGTTGCATCGGGTGTTCGTTGTAGACTGCTGCCGCGACCATTGAACCATCCCACGGCAATTGGCCCGAATGGTTGCACACCAGCAAAGCGCGCCCTTCATCGGGGATATTCTCTACGCCAGTGGACTGAACCCGCCAGTAGGTTTTATACATAAAATTAAAAAATGGAATAAAGACTTGCAGCAACTCACTATCGAAACCCCATTCATCGGTTTCGTATTCGCCAGATAGCCGCCGTTTCAGCATGTCCCCCTGATATTCCACTGTGTAGTTGACCATGTACCAGACACCCTTCCAGGTATCTACATCGAAGAGATCATTTTGCAAGCTGCTGCGCAGTTTTTCGACAATCCCCTGAAACATATCAGGGGAAAAATTGCGCAAATTGTATTCCAAGAGCCCGATCAAGCGTCGAGGGGAAAATGGCGGCGGTTGGTAGTCTGGATCGAATCCTCGAACGCGTTCCACCAGGCGATCCAATTCTTCGATTAGCTGTTGGCGCAAAGCTTCGTCTTGTGCTGCGTCGCCAGGGCTGTCAGTCCAATCGTCAGTTTCTGCCAGGGCGTCTTCCGCCTCGCCAACGGCATCATTTTGTTCCAGTTCGCCAGTCATGAAGTCCTCATTTTCTGCATCAATCATGTTGTTCTCCCTCGCCAGCCTGTTGGTCTGCGCTCAGGTCTTGGGCGCGCATGCGGCGACGGCGCTCGATCGTATCGCGTAATCTTTCTTCGTCGTAAGCCAGGACGGCTGATTCTGGCGTATAGCGCCTGACGCGCTGCTCGCCTGCGAATTCGCGCAAAGCCTCCTCGGCGGTATATTGCAGAGTGAAGCTGAATTCTTCGTGCATACGTTTCAAATCGCCCACCCACGAATAGCGCAAGTAATCCAATTCCATGGGGAAGTATGTTGAGGCTTTGACGCCTGCGCTGCCGGCAACATTGACCCCGAAATACGCGAAGAGGTGAAAGACGGGTAAATTAAATTTGGCCGCCAGAGCGCTCAGGCGGCTCAAAGGCAAGTTGCCTTCGGCAGCCACGTTGAAGACACCCGGCCTGTCTTGTTCCACAGCAAATTCGAGGGCACCGATGACATCCTTCTCATGAATGACTTGCATCTGCGGGTCGAAACCAAGCAAAGTCGGCGCCAGCGACTGCTTGAGAAAGCGCGTCAAAGGTGTACTGCACTTCGGGCCGATGATGCTCGAAAAGCGCAGAATGGTCAGCATCATCTCTGGCACCTGGCGGCGGAAACCATTACAGAAAGCCTCGATTTCCACCAAATCGCGGGTATAACCATAGGCGCGACTGCCTTGAACAGGGTGCTCTTCGGTGAGAAAAGCCGGGTTCTGAGGCAGCGCGCCGTATACCGCCATGCTGCTCTTGAGGACAACTTTTTTCACCCCGGCTTCCGCACAAGCTCCTAGAAGTTTCATTGTGCCCATGACATTGAGATCAAAGGTCGCTTCATTCGGGCGATTGGTCTCTTGAAACACCAGGTGGCAGACGGTATGGACATTTTCAGATAGCAGCAAATTCAACAACAATGAGTTGCGAACATCCGCCTGGATAAAATCCAGGCCTTTAATCTCTTCTTCTGGAGGCTCAGCGTCCAGCCCAATCACGTGGTAACCGTCGTGATTGCGTTCGATCAAACGACGAGCCATCTCGGCGCCCCAAAAATCGGACACTCCGGTGACGAGGATTACTTTCTTCTCAGTCATATGCCCTGCCCTCCAAACCTACGTTCTTTTCCGCAAATCGTCAGCCAGTTGACGCTTCTGGGCGATCATTTCATCAGTTAGCGCACGCCCAAAAGAATGCAATCCGGCCCATTGAAATTGATGTTTTTCAAACAAGCCGGTAATTTCCTCTACCCGGTGCAAAGAAATATCTCTGCCCAACGTGTAATCTTCGAAACGCCCTTCCAAAGCTAACAAAGCTGTCTCCGCCAGGCAGGCGTAGGCCAGCCCAGGTGGGAGGCCGATGTTGTAGCCAAAATCGATCTCGCCAGGGATCAAGACTTCGCCGCTCTCCACCACCAGGACATCCAGTCGTTCAGCAGCTTCTTCTGGCGAGATATTATGCGGTCGGGCGACATCGCAAATCACTGCTCCAGGCCGGCAGCGAGCGATATCGAGAACCCGCTGCGAAAAGGCTGAAGTGGTAGTGATGATCAGGTCGCACTCCGCAATCCGAGCGTTGGAATGGGTATCTACAACTATTTTACACCCAGGGTTTTCAGCCAGGGTGCGACTTTTAAGATGCGCAAGTTGTTCCGGTTCCAGAGCAACCAGAGCCAGGTTGCGAGTGGATTGAGCGAGCAGGCGCGAGCAGGCTGAACCAATCGAGCCGCTGGCGCCGATCACCATCACGCGAGCTTCGGGCAAAGCGGGTGCACCCATTTTCTCCAACGCCCGCCTGGAAGTCTCGATCACTGCCTGTACCGTCAGGCTGTTGCCGGTGGTGATTGGGATCGCGGCCCGCCTGGCCAGCGTAACACCCGCATCACCTACCACGCTGGTAAAAGCGCCCAAACCTAAAATGCGCGCCCCGCGCCGCTCTGCCATGCGAGCCACCTGGGTCAGGTAGGAATAGATGAAATTTTCACTGTGCTGCAACATCTGCCGCGGAGTAGCGCCTAACGAGAACAAGAAACCTTCAATCCTTTGACCGGTGGTGGGCGACTGCCCACCGGTAATGCGTGAAAGAAAAATTGGAGGAAACACCGCTGCCACTGTCTCCAGCATTGCGTTGGGCATCCAGCGCGTCCATCCAAACAAAGGATGCCGGTGAATAAAACCCAGGTTCAACGGATGAATCACAAACGCAAAGCGATGAAGTTCCACCAGGCCCTGGTTGTGGGCTATTTCATCACCATATCAGCATAGCCCTTTTCCTTCAGCATCGCCGGATAGATTTTATACAGCGGCTCAACCGCCGGCAGAAGTTTCAGAATCTTGGGAATTGGGCCTGTGGCAACGATTTCTTTGCGCGCCAGGGCCGCTACCAGGTTGACCTTGCCATGCCAGAAGGCGTGGGAAATATCGGCCTTCATCTGCATCATCACATCCGGTTTCAAGTTGGTCGGCCCATGGAACACATCGCAAAAAGCCCCGGGTTGAGTGGGTTTATCCTTGGCATTGATGGTTGTAACGGCGTCGGGATCGGTGTACTTAAACTGGATGATGATGCCCGCTTTGGCGATTTTTGCGCCGATATTGGGGTCTTGTTTGGCTCGATCCATTAATTCCCCAACACATTCATAGAAATGCTGCGAGTCTCTAAATACGCCCATGCCAATTTCCTCCGGAAAGAACCAATATGAACGATGAGCCAGATCAGTGAAGGGAGAATACAGTGACAATTATTTGATTGCCTTAAATTAGTATAGTTTACAAGCATAAGCAAGTCAAGATATCAGGATAAACTGGGTAAAGCCTCTTGACATTTATGACGCGCTGTGTTATATTCACAGAGATGACGCACTGCGTCAATATCATTACAAGTTCAACAATGCAACCAATACCGCCCATATTGCGATAAATCAAGTAAATTGTTCAAACAAGGAGAGAATAATGGCTACAAAAGTTAAAAAAGAGGAAATTTTAGAGGAACCCGTCATAGAAGAACGCAATCCTCTGTTCGAGGCAGCCCGCAAAGTTTTGTTGGCTGGCATCGGTGCAATTGCGCTGGCCCAGGAAGAAATCGAAGAATTCGTGAACCGGCTGGTTGAGCGCGGTGAGATTGCCGAAAAAGACGGGCGCAAACTCATCAGCGAGGTGATGGATCGCCGCAAGAAAGACGTCGAGCGCACCGAAGACGAGGTCACCAAGCGCATCGAGAGCGTGATGGATCGCATGAGCGTACCTTCCAAAGCAGATATCGACACTCTGAGCGAGAAGATCAGCGTTCTGACCAAGAAGATCGATGAACTGAAGAAATAAGTAGAACCTTCACGATCTGCTATGCGCCAGGCTCTCCGCTGGGATGAGCCTGGCGCTTTATCCGTTATAATACCTGTATTCAATTTGCCCTGCTTTGGACTCACCCCAAGGAGCGAGCGCGATGATTGTCATCAAACGCTACCCGAATCGAAAACTTTATAACACTCATACCAAACAATACATCAAACTCGATCAACTCGGCGAGATCATCCGCAAAGGCGATGAAATTCAAGTCATCGATAACGCCAGCGGGGAAGACCTGACTGCCCTGACGCTGACGCAAATCATTCTCGAACAAGAAAAAAAGCAGAGCGGCGTGTTGTCGCATTCGATGCTCACCGGGTTGATCCGCGCCGGAGGCGACCGTTTGAACGCCATACAGCGTGGTTTGCTATCGCCATTCAGTCATTGGGCCGAGGCCGATGAAGAAATCAAGCGCAGGGTAGAAAAACTGGTTTCCACAGGCGAAATGAACCAGAAAGAAGGCGCCGCTCTGATTGATAAGCTGATCGCAGCCGGAGAGCAACTGCGCGTGGAACCCGTCGACAAAGAGGCAGATGTTTTCCACGCCGATAAAATCACGGCCTTTTTCCGCCAGCGACAATTGCCCACCCAGGCTGATGTCAAGCGCCTTTCAGAACAACTGGCTGAGTTAGAAGCCAGGTTGGAAAGCGTTTTGAATGAACAAACCGCCGGCAAAGAATAAAGGGCCATCCCTGGCAATGATTGGCAATGATTACAATCAGTAGTACTGCCCAGCGCACGTTTACTTTTCCCGCAGACCGGAAAACCGCCTTTGAGTATTACGCCAATCTGGATAACACCTTCGGATTCTTGCCGCACATCTCCCTGGTAAATGGTATTAGCAATGGAAACTACCGCCTGGTTTTTCGTACTAACGAATTGGGGATTTATCAAGTGCGGGTTTATTGCGATCTGCGAGCCGAAGTTGACCGCCAGGCCTGGGTATTGCGCATGCTGCCTGCTGAGAATGTGCAGCCAGCGCGCCGGGAGACCAGTCTCAACTTATTGAGCGGGCCGGGATATTTTTTCAGCCAGTCGGTCTTCAAGGATGAAGGAGGGCAAACCAGCATCGATTACCGGCTCGACCTGAAAGCCAGCCTACCGATCCCCTTGGGATTGAGCATGATGCCTGAAGTTTTACTGCAAGCCATCGCCAACAAAATCACCCGCCGGCGCTTTAATGAAACCATCGATGGGTTTATCGAGCGCTCCCTGGCTGCTTACCAGAATCACCCCCGGTAGTACATCAAAATACTGTAGATTGCATACCCATCCAGCGCCAGTAGTAGCCCCAAAAACAGGCCAACTACCGCCAGGTGCACGGTGCGGTTCTGGGCGATTTCGCCGAGATCGCCGCTGATGCGCTTTAATCCCCATTCCAGCCCTCGGGCAATCTCCAACCAACCGTACAGCAGCATCAGCATGACCAGGATAATGACCGGATAAGTATGGCGCGCCACGGTGTGGTACAGGCGGAAATCAAACAGGTAAGACACGCCGCGTAATAAAGTGATCGCCCAGACTGCCAAGACAACCAGGCCAAACATGAAGATCACATCGACAGGCAGCTTCTGACGGCGCCTGGCAACCGCAACAATTGCTGCCAGAGCGCCCAGGATCATCCAGGTTTCCATCAGGCGATAGACAACCGGATTCGCCAGTTTGACATGCGCCCAGCCAAAGACTGCCCAGAACCTTTCTAACAACAACTGCCAGGAGAATTTCATATACCAGCCTGTGGCAGGCCAATCCAGCAAGGAGGAGAGCAGCATCGAGGCGCGCGTGGAATTGGGGAGCAATTTGGCGCTCCAATTATCCAGGCGCGGCTGGATGCGCAAACCGGCTTGCTCTACAGACGGGTTGCGGAAGATGTTCTCAAATGGCTGCCCACCCCACTCGCCCCGGCTGCCGTCTAAAACCGTGAAGCGCGGCGGCTGGTCTAAGGGACGCTGCCCGCGCGCCAAGACAAAGCCATCATAGTAAAAGATCACCGCTTGTCCCGGGGAGAGGCTCGGCTCTAGCGAAACCCAGGCGCGCCGGGTCTCCTGTGACAGAAAGGTGTAATAGGCGTAAAAAACCGGCTCGGAATTCAGATTGACAATTTGGGGCGCTGAAGCCCCAAAGTTGGAGTTCAACGCCGGTAAACGCGCCTGGACGGGCTGGCTAGCCCACATCCACACTCCCAAAGTAACCACATCATTCTCAGCCTGGTCATGATACGACTGCGGCAGCAGCAGCTGTGTCAGCGGGGCAATCCAATAAGGCGTCTCGGGATAACGGTCGTTTATGACCAGGATCGATTTTCCAAGCACAGCCTGGGTGCTGACCTGGCGTGTGGCTGCCGGTTGAGAGGTGGCGCGGTGCCAATAAAGGGCATCGCCCCACCGCAAGCCAGCCAATATAACCAGCAACGATCCTGCCAGCAAGACGCTCCAGGCTGCCCAGCGTAGACGGCCGCGCAGCAGGCTGAAGAGCAGGGCTATTGGCAGGATGATGAGACACGATAAAGCTGTATTCTTGGTGAAATAAGCAATAACCGCCGCCCCGCTTATCCAAAACAAATCCAGTACTGAAAAACCATGCCGGACCAGCCGTAAACTTCCCCACAGGAAGAATGAACTGACAGCTACCGCCGCCGAATCGTTGTTGACCGCGGTCATGACATCGACAAACGCCGGCGTCATGGCAACACTGACCGGCAGCAACCAGCGCAGCACATGCCCAGGGGCGAAAAGCTCGCTGACGATGCCCCAGGCCGTCAGGATCGTGACCAATAAAAAGAACAGCGAGACCGAACGGGCAACCCGCAACTGGCTTTCTATCGAGGCGTTTTTCATTGCCATCAATGGAATGGCAGCCAGAGAATAATACAAAGGCGGTTCGTCGAACTGGTCGTAACCTGGAATGCGAAAATTTTCGGCCTGGGTGTCGGGAACGAAGCCCATATTGGCATAGAAATCGTTGGCGATCATCGATTTGACCACCGCCCGGCTGAATTCAATGTCAATCTGTGCACTGGAGGGGAAGCGCCCATGCTGTGCGGTCAACCACACGACCTCGAAGTGGTTGGGTTCGTCATAATGCTGCCAGGGCGGCACGATAAACAGATAGACCAGCCCGTGCAGCAAGGCGATCAGTAACGCCGCCCCCAGAACCAGCCTATCTCGAAAAATTTGCGCCTTCCCACCGGGTTCAACAGTTGGTTTCATCCGAGATCAACCTGCCATGCGTCTACAAGCCCGGTTCGCCAGCCTTGGCGCTGCCAGCCTCTCCGGCGGCGAGCCGCTGGATGCGTTTAAAACCACGTTGGATCAAATCTTCGATTTCTCGAGCAGTATTTTCGAATTCATCAACTTCCCCACCCATCGGATCCAGAATATCGGTCGAACGACCGACCATTTCCGTCAGCAAATAAATACGACCTGCGAGTTGTGGAAACGCCGCCTGCAAAGCCTCTTTATGGTTGCGCTCCATCACCAATACCAGGTAAAACTGTTCGATCATCTGGACGGTTATCTGGCGGGCGCGGTGCGCCGAGAGATCGACGCCGCGCCGCGCCAGGACAGCACGCGTGTTGGTCGCGGCGGCGTAATCGACCAACGCCCAAACTCCGGCCGATTCAACCCGCCAGCTTTCGACGCTCTCAGCAACATGAGCCTGAAAAAGCCCCATCGCCATCGGTGAACGGCAGATATTGGCTGAACAGACAAATAACACAGATTTCATCCAACCTCCTTGCGAGCCAATCTTCGAAACCCATGTCGCCAGGTGAAGAACAAGCCGGCTAACACAACCGGTAAATAGGCAATTGCATGCAGAAGTATACCGTAACTTAGCGCCAGCGGCTGTTGAACACCAAAAACTGCCAGCGAGATAATACAGGTCAGTTCAAATGTCCCCAGCTTGCCCGGCGCGGCCGGTAGAGAGAACACAAATTGCAGCGCGATCAAGATCAATAATGACGCCGTGACCGGAAGTTCGACGCCCGTCGCAAATAAGACCATATGATTGGTCAGCGCCGCCGCCGCCCAAATACTGGTAGATGTAAACGCCAACGCCGCCCAACTGGCAGGTCGCTTTAAAACTTTCAGGCTGCGCAGACCATTCCGCAATCCTCCAAGCAGGCGAACCTGCCAACGTTGGGGCAGAAATTTTGCCAGTTTCTGAGCCTGGGCAACGATCCACGCCCGCCCGGCAATAGCTAAAAACAAGAAAAGACTGATCATGATCGTCAATACGATCATAAAGCCGCCCGGTTGGGCTAACCAGGAGGGCGGCTGCATCCTTCCTGCTGGCCAAAGCAACAACAAGACGATGAGCATCGCCCCTAAAACCAGCAGATCGAAGAATTTCTCCACCACGATGGTGCCCAGGACAAAACTGCGACCAGGGCCGGCGCGCCCAAGCGCCCAGATGCGGTGCAACTCTCCCAGACGCAGGGGAAGCAAGATATTAAACATCTGGGAAATAGACAGGGCGCTATACAATGAGAGCCAGGAAAAGTCTTTCGCCGGCGACCCGAGCAGGATTCTCCAGCGCAGTGTTTTGATCACATGGCTTGCTACTACAAAAAACAGCGCCCAGGCAATCCACCCCGCCTGCGCATGGGATAGAACCCGCCAGACTTCGGCCAGGTCTACATTGCGCAGCGCCAGGAAGATCGCCAAGACGCTGATTGCCAGTCCAACGAAGGACGAAAACCACTGCGAGCGTTCACCCCCGTTCATCGGCGTTCGCCAAACTACGCCAGTCTGCCTCCACCATCAAGCGAACCAATTCTGCAAACGAGGTTTGCGGCTGCCATCCCAATTCGTAGCACGCTTTATGCGGGTCGGCTACCAACTGGTGGGTTTCAGGCGGGCGCATAAAGCGCTCATCTTGCACCACATACTCCCGGTAATCCAGATCCAAGGTGGCAAAGGCCAGTTCACAAAATTCTCGCACAGCATGTGTTTGGCCAGTGCCAATCACAAAATCAGCGGCTGGTTGGTGATGCAGCATCATCCACATCGCCCGCACATAATCGCCAGCAAAACCCCAATCCCGGCGCGATTCCAAATCGCCCAGATACAGTTTATCTTGCAGACCGAGCTTAATGCGGGCAGCGCTATGGGTGATCTTACGGGTCACAAATTCAAGCCCCCGGCGTGGGCTTTCATGATTGAATAGAATACCCGAGACGGTGTGCAAACCATACTGTTCGCGATAGCGCACGGTCATCCAATGCGCATACAGCTTGGCGACGCCATACGGGTTGCGCGGGCGGAAAGGCGTGTTTTCGCTTTGGGGCGTTTCGAGTGGATCGCCAAACAATTCGCTGGACGAGGCCTGGTAAAAACAAGCCTTGGGAACCATCTGGCGAACAGCTTCCAACAGGCGCGCCACCCCCAAAGCCGCCACATCGCCTACCATCACCGGGTTACCCCAGGAAGCGTAGGGCGCTGAAGGCGCTGCCAGGCAATAAATTTCATCGGGCTGGTGCTCTTCCATGCAAGCATTCAGAGAGGCCTGGTGCGACAAATCGCCTTCAACCATCGTTAAGTGTGCGATACAGGCTTGCAAATGATCAAGCCTGACCGGGATAGTTTTCGGAATCCACCCCACCACCTGGTAACCCTGGTCTAACAACAGTTCGGCCAGGTAGGAACCATCTTGCCCATCGACGCCGAGGATGAGAGCTTTCATAACGCTTCGGTTTCTAACCTTCGGGATGCAGGATCTGGTCTTCCCAGCGATGCCAGCGCCCGTGATGAGTTTCAAGGATCTTGCGACCTTCGCCCGGAGATTGCAAACCGATCAGTTCCAGATCGGCATCGACCATCACACGCACCAGGTCACGGAAGAACACGCGCGGTTCCCAATGCAACACATTGTGAGCCTTTGAATAATCAGAAAGCAGGTAATCAACTTCGGTCGGACGAAAATAGCGAGCGTCGATTTGGACATATTTCTGCCACTCCAGTCCAAGATAGCCAAAAGCTTCGTCCAAAAATTCGCGCACCGAATGGGCTTCGCCCGTGCCGATCACAAAATCATCCGGGTGATCCAGCTGCAGCATCTTCCACATAGCGGCGACATAATCAGGAGCGTAACCCCAGTCGCGCTTAGCGTCCAGGTTGCCCAGGTACAGAGAGTCTTGTTTGCCAGCCACAATGGCCGCCAGGGCGCGGGTGATCTTGCGGGTGACAAACGTTTCGCCGCGCCGGGGCGACTCGTGATTGAACAGGATGCCGTTGCAGGCAAACATGTTATAACCTTCCCGGTAATTGCGGGTCACCCAATAGGAATACACTTTGGCAGCCGCGTACGGGCTTTGGGGTTGGAAGACCGTGGCTTCGTTTTGAGGCGGCTTGGCGCTGCCGAACATCTCACTGGATGAGGCCTGATAATAACGCGCCGGAATACCGCTGCGGCGGATCGCTTCCAAAATGCGAATCGTCCCCAAGCCGGTGATGTCGCCCGTGTACTCTGGCAAATCGAAGCTCACCCGTACATGGCTTTGCGCAGCCAGGTGATACACTTCATCGGGTCGCACACTGTAGATCAGGTCGGTCATGTTGCCAGCGTTGGCCAGATCGCCATAATGTAAGTACAAATTCCCGCCGTTATGAGGATCGCGGTAAATATGGTCAATGCGCTGGGTGTTGAAAGTGCTGGCGCGGCGGATCAACCCATGCACTTCATAACCTTGCGAAAGCAATAATTCCGCCAGATAGGAGCCATCCTGACCGGTAATCCCAGTAATCAGAGCTTTTTTCATCAGCTGTCGATCATCCTTTCATCTTCATTTTTTCTTTTGGATCTGTCCAACATCCAACACCACCGGCACCTGGCGACGGTTGCTGAGTAACTCCAGCAACACTCGCACCCGCGCAGTGCCAGGCAATCGTTCATCAAAAATCGCTTCATAGCCCTGGAAAGGCCCATGCTGGATTTGAACGTGATCCCCGGCCTTCAGGCCGTCGAAAACTTCTCCACCCGCTATGTTGATCTCCTCCACCCTGCGGCGAATTGCAACCAACAAGCTATCCGGCACTTCGGCGGGCTGCCCACCAAAGCTGACCAAACCGAGAGTATGCGGCATCCATTGAAAGGCCGAAAGGCCGACCACATCCAGGTCAGCCTGTACAAACAGATATCCAGGGAAATAGGGTCTGAGCTTGCGGGCCCGCGGGTTTACGGGGTTGACCCGCAAACGCGGGTAAAAGACCTCGAAACCTTGATTTTGCGCTTGCCGCCAGGCAGCTTCTTCTTTGCGCGGCTTACTGCGCAAAGCATACCAAGTTTCTGCCATTTCCAACCTTCCTCCATAAGTTACGGATTATATCACTTTCAAGCCACATCCAGATTAGTAAGCCTGGATAAAACACGATGCGCCAGCCAGATGGGAGGCAAAAACGCCAGGTGGACGACCACGCTAATCCCAAACACCACCGCCACCGCCCGCAAGGCATGGTTGAGAAGTGGGGCCAGGTAAGTCGCCAGCCAGGGGCCAGCGCCAGCCAGAAGACTCCCGGCTAAAAGCACCACAATGATCATGGTTAATGGAAGCCATGCCCGCCGGTCAGAAGCAGACGGCATCATGGTACTGCTTACTACCACCGCTAAATAAAACCACAACCAAAAATCGGGTTGGCCCGGTAGATCTGCCAGCAATAGAAGGATAGATGCTGCTCCAGTTTCCAGCAACTGCTCCCAAAGCCTTTCCAGCCCCAGGCGAGCCAACCCAATATAAGCCACAAAAGCGCCTCCAGTCAGGAGCGGCGCTACGCCAATCAATGATTCGCGCACCCAGTCAGCGCCGGCAGTCTCCACATAGCCCAACTGCAGGCGTCCGCCCTCCAAGGGGCGCGGAATAAGCGAAAATCTACCCGTGCGAACTCCCAACAGCCTGGCAGTCAAGAAATGGCTGCCCTCGTGCAGCAAGACGCCCGGAAAGAAAAGCAGCGAAAAAAGCATCAGCGCAATATCCGTCCGGCGCGTCAGCAGCAAAAAAACGATTTGAATTTCTCGATGCAACCAGCGCTGCAAAAACAGCAGCGGCGCCAACAGCGCCAGAAGCCACAGCAATCCATCCAGATTGGCAAGCATTGCGCTGGATCAGCAACAAGACTGGGTTACTCTGCGCTGGTTAGCCAGCCGCGGCCTGGACAATTTGGGTGAAATCGGCCACTTTCAAGCTGGCCCCGCCAACCAGAGCGCCGTCGATCTCCACCTGGGCAAAGTATTCAGCGGCGTTATTTCCAGTCACAGAGCCGCCGTACAACACCCTGACCGCCTGGGCAAAGGAAGCTCCAAAAAGATCGGCCAAAGCCGGGCGAATCACCTGGCTGACTACTTCTGCGGCGCCTTCGGCTGTCGAAGGGCGCCCCGTACCGATCGCCCAGACCGGTTCATAGGCCACAATCACTGATGCAGCCCCGCTGACATCGTCCAGACCGCTCAGGCCAGCCAACCCCAGGCGCACCTGGCGTGAGACAACTTCGGCAGTCAAACCGGCTTCATTTTCTTCCAGGGTCTCGCCAACGCACACAATCGTCTTCAAGTTATGCACCAGGGCAGTGTGAACTTTGCGATTGACTGTTTCATCGGTATCGCCGAAGTATTTGCGCCGCTCTGAATGCCCCAGGATGACATACTGGCAAAGTTCTGCCAGCATGGGCGCCGACACCTCGCCGGTGTAAGCGCCGGAAAGCTCCCAGTGCATATTCTGAGCGCCCAGGCCAATTTGTGAGCCTTCCAATAAGGCCGCCACCGCCAGCAAAGACGGGTAAGGTGGGCAGAGAACCTTCTCTACGCCTGCCACCGCCTGCAAACCGGGCACCAGCTCTGAAACCAGGTGGCGCGCTTCGGCGACGGTTTTGAACATTTTCCAATTTCCAGCAACCAAAGGTGTTCGCATGATTTGCTCGTCTATTTATCTAACAATGCAGCCACGCCGGGCAAGGTCAGGCCTTCCAACATCTCTAAGGAAGCGCCGCCTCCGGTGGAAATGTGGGTGATTTTGTCCGCCAGGCCAGATTGGTTGATCGCCGCTACGGAATCCCCGCCGCCGACAATCGAAACGGCCTTGCTATTCGCTACGGCTTGCGCTACGCCAAACGTTCCGGCAGCAAAAGGCGCCAGTTCGAAGACGCCCATCGGGCCATTCCAAACCACACAGCCGGCGCTTTCGATTATCTTGGAGAAAGCCTGGACGGTCTTCGGACCAATGTCCAGGATGCGCCAACCATCCGGCGTCGATCCTACATTCATGGTTCGCACTTCGGCGCCAGCATCGAAACGATCGGCTATCACAACATCCGCGGGCAGTTGTAATCGAGAGCCGCCCAGTTGCAGCAGTTCTCGAGCGAGTTCCACAGCCTCTTCTTCGACCAAAGAATCGCCCATGGCATAGCCCTGGGCTTTGAAAAAGGTGTTCGCCATCCCGCCGCCAATCAAGACCTGGTCGGCTTTCTGCAGCAAGTTGCGGATCACGCCGATCTTATCGCTGACCTTGGCGCCGCCTAAAATTGCCACAAATGGCCGTTTGGGATCTGCAATTGCCTGACCAAGGTATTGGATTTCTTTTTCCATCAGGAAGCCAGCCACGGCGGGCAAGAACTGCGCCACACCCTGCGTGGACGAGTGAGCGCGGTGCGCCGAGCCAAAGGCGTCGTTGACATACAGATCCGCCAGAGCAGCCCACTGGCGAGCCAACTCCAGATCGTTCTTGGTTTCACCTTTGTAGAAGCGTGTATTTTCGAGCACCAACACACCTCCGGGCTGCAGGGCTTGCGCGGCGGCAGTGGCAACCGGGCCAATCGCTTCTTCGGCAAATGCTACCGGTTTACCCAGCAAAACAGCCAGGTGGTCAGCGGTGGGACGCATACTATAAAGCGGGTCTGGCCCATCCTTGGGGCGACCCAGGTGAGAGAACAAAATCACCGCTGCGCCATGATCGAGCAAATATTCGATGGTGGGCAGCGCAGCCCGAATGCGGGTATCGTCGGTTACCTTGCCATCTTTGATCGGGACGTTAAAATCGACCCGCGCCAGGACCTTTTTTCCCTGCACATCGACATCAGTAATCATTTTTTTGTTTAACATAGCAGTCTCCAAAAGGCTGCGCAATAGGAAGAACCTACAGCGCAGCCTATGTCGGACGATCGTGAGTTTTAGAGATACTTCGCCATCAGAGCGGCAAGGTCAGCCGTGCGCACCGAGTAGCCCCATTCATTGTCGTACCAGGCTACTACCTTGGCAAAAGTGCTCGATTCCTTGCCTAACATAGTCGTGAAGGGCAGGTCTACCAGCGAGCTATGGGGATCGCCTTTGAAATCGATGCTGACCAGCGGTTCGTCGATGGCCGCCAAAATGCCCTTCAGCGGGCCAGCCGCAGCGTCGCGAAAATCCTGGCGCAGCTGCTCAGTAGTGGTCGATTTCTCCAATTCGACGGTCAGGTCGATCACCGAAACAGTGGAAGTTGGCACGCGCAATGCGTAGCCATCCAGTTTGCCGTCCAGGCTGGGGATGACCAGCTTGATGGCCTTGGCTGCGCCGGTGGTGGTGGGGATGATGCTCATCGCAGCGGCGCGGGCGCGGCGCAGGTCAGAGTGCGGCAGATCGAGGATTTTCTGATCGTTGGTGTAGGCGTGGATGGTGGTCATGAAACCGCGCACCACGTTGTACTTATCGTGCACTACCTTGATCGCCGGCGCCAGGCCGTTGGTCGTGCAGGAAGCGTTCGATACTACGTGATGGTTAGCTGGATCGTACTTGTCTTGGTTGACACCCAACACGATCGTCAGGTCTTCCCCTTGCGCCGGGGCGGTGATGATGACCTTCTTGGCGCCGCCTTTGGTGATATGATTGTCAGCGCCTTTTACCACCTTGCCTTTTTTATTCACGCCATCGCTCTTGATCGTAAAAATACCGGTGCCTTCGATGACAATATCGACGCCCAGGCTGCCCCAGGGGATATTGGCGGGATCGGTTTCCTTGAAAGCCTTGATCGGTTTCCCATCGATCAGTAATGCATCATCGCTTACCTCTACTTGCCCGTTGAAGCGTCCATAGTTCGAGTCGTACTTAAGCAAATGTGCCATGGTCGGCAGATCGCCAATGTCATTGAATGCAACAACTTCCAGTTCGTTTGAATGGAAATCTCGAATTGCCTTCAAAACCTGGCGGCCAATGCGACCGAAACCGTTGATACCTACTTTTGTTGTCATGTTAACCTCCGTGAAAATTTGAATCTTCTTTTGAATTTTAATTTATTTTGAAGCTGCTCGTGCAGCACAAAAATCTGTTGTACAAACCTTCCAACCTACTATTGTACCAAAGGTCCAGTGCGTTCTTGATACAAATCCATGGTAACCTGGGCCAATTTTTGCGAATCGTGCCGCCAGGGTTGTAATTCATCGATCAAATCGGCCGGGTAAACCGGGTAATCCTCATCCAGATCGGGATCGAGAACGACCCAATCGACATCGGGCGGTAAACTTCCCATGTGGCGGTTATTGACAATCGCGATATCGAACAATCGGCTGCCAGTATGCGCCTCCAGGGTGCGGATATGATCGCCGCAAGTAAAGCCGTCTGTCTCGCCCAGTTCGGTAGCCACATTGCAGATATACAGCTTGAGAGCCCGGCTGGCGCGCACTGCTTCGCTCAAGTCGGAAACCAAGATGTTAGGAAGCAGGCTGGTAAACAAGCTGCCCGGCCCAATCAAGATCAAGTCGGCAGCCAGGATAGCCTGGATGGCTTGCGGAAAAGCCGGCGGGTTATTGGGCTCCAACCAGACATGGCGCACGCGCCCCTGGCTCTTGGGGATCTGGCTCTCACCCTCCACACGCACCTCCGCCATGGTGTTGGGCAAGATCACATCCGCCACCAGGTGCACATCATGCAAAGTAGAAGGGAGCACCCGTCCGCGCACCGCCAAAACCCGCCCCGATTCGGCCACCGCGGCCTCAAAACTGCCGGTCACTTCCGCCAGGGCGGTGATGAAGAGGTTGCCAAACGAATGCCCTTCCAGGCCACCCTGGGTATCGGGCAAGCGATATTGAAAGAGCTGCCCCAAAAGAGCCTCGTCGTCCGACAGCGCCGCCAGGCAGTTGCGAATATCGCCAGGAGGCAAAATCCCAAAATCGCGGCGTAAACGCCCGGATGAACCGCCATCATCGGCAACCGTCACAATGGCGGTAATATTGTTCGAATAGCGTTTCAGGCCGCGCAGCAAGGCTGCCAGGCCATGCCCGCCGCCAATTGCCACGATGCGCGGGCCGCGCTCGCGCTGGCGGTGCTGGCGCAAGGTTTCCGTCACCCCGGCGCCAGGGCGCAGGAATGGCTGGATCAGAGCGCGGTTCAACTGCAAGATCCCAAAAGCCACCACCCCCAACCCAATCCCGCCAAAAATCACCACTCGCAGTATGCGCGGAAGAAAGCGCAGCGAGGCCGCCGAAAGCGCCGGCAGCCACCAGGCGTCTGGGGCGTTGCGATAAAAATCCAGGATCAGAATCCCAAAGCCGACCGCCAGGAAGGTGGTGCCCAAAAAAATCACAATGATCCAGCGTTTGACCCCCATGCCAGGGGTAAGCCAGGTGCGCAAGCTGCGCAATAGCTCTTGCCAGCGTTTAGTGGATGAAGGTGGAGTAGTCATGCAGTTGCATGATAGCAGTCTTTACGAGAGTCGTCAACCAGCATATCAGGTTTCTAACACACTCTCAATGACCCTCACCCAGGCATTTTCCCAATTTCTGAGGTTGAAATGATCGCTCACCATCCCAGCTTGCTGCTTAGCTAGTTCTGTCCGATTATCCACAGCCTGTTGTAATTTTTCAGCAATACTCTGCGGAGTAGGTTGCGCTTTTAACGTTGGTAAATCTTTAAGACCTGCAATATCGGTGGATACAACTGGCGTTTTACAAGCCATACTTTCCAAAGCACTTAAAGAAGTACCCTCTCGTCTGAGCGATGGGATTAAAGTCAATTGAGCGGACGAATAGTAAATGGGCATTTCTTTATTTGAGACAGCACTCGCGAATTTGACTCGATTCTCTAACTGAAGTTTTCGGATCAAGTTCTGGCATTCTGCTGCATATTTTATACCACTTTTGGGCACTGGCCCCAAAAGCAGCATTGAATAGCCTCTTTCGCGCTGATCAAAAAGGAAAAAAGCCCTGATTGCCAGATCTATTCCACGATCTGGAGTAATTTGCCTGGGGACTAGGATAATTTTTTGTCTTTTCAGTTCATCCAATCCGGCTTTTTGAGTGAACAAGTGAGTATCCACACAATTCGGGATGAACCACTTACCAGGTGCGATTTGTTGATACAACGATTCGCCTGGCTCGACCTTGAGACCAAAATGGCGCAGATAATGTGTGTCGTTGGCCACAATGGTAAAACGGTCAAACGACTCCTGAGCCACCCTCTCACAATAGCGGTCATAAGAGCCTGCCCCGCCTGGGTTCCATTCAATTCCATGGGATTTAACGATCGTCCTATTTTGATAATCCCAAACTGGAACTGTAAAAAATGCATAATGGACAAGTACAACCTGGTTCTTTCGCAGCTGCTGGCGATAAAATAATCGCAACGTCCAATTAAATAAATGGTGGGCTGAGTAAGGAATAACACGGCCGATCAGAGGAATACGTGGAACCAGGATTGCATCAGAGGCAGACTTGCCCCAATTGGGTTGGTATACTTTGCTATCCCAACCTTGCTTTCGTAGGATTTCTTGTAAAGTTTGGATATAAACTTCCTGACCGCCACGTACCGGTTGGTAAAAGTATGAAATTTGCGCCAGATTCATGTCATCCACCTGATAACATACGTTTCAGGTAAAAGGCTACCACACGTCTGAGATGACGAGGTCGTCTCCAGGTCGCATAAGGCGCCAAAAGCGAAAGATAGTTAAGCCACAAATAATGGCGGCGAGATACAGGGTCAACCACTGGGCTTTCATCGCTTTCTATTGCTTCGGCTACCTGGCGGGCGAAGCGCGGCCAGCAAAAATGTTCATCCAAAATGCGCCAGTTTTCTGCTTGCAGTTGAAGCAGTTCACGCTCAGGTGCTGTTTGCAAGTTGTTTAGAACATCCAGGGCCTTCTCAAGATCATCCACGGGAATATTGACAATTCCAGGGTATCCCACATATCCGCTTTGGGGTGAGCACACCGGAATCAACCCCCAGGCCATCGCTTCTAGAATAGTAGCCGGGTTGGCATCCGATCGGCCGACCGTGATCAAAAAGTCGTATTGCGATACGAAGCTGCGACCTTCTTCAGTGGAAAAGTCGCAATAACCGTGCGCGGATACACCCTGGATTGGCCTGCCCCGACCGATCCAGCCCAGGCTGCCAGGCAGCAACCTGCGGGCAATGTGGCTCAGATAGCGAATATTTTTTATGTGGCTTGATTTTCCGATGAATACAAAGCGCCTTTGCCCTGGAGGATTAAAACGCTCCTTCAGCGGGGGAAAATCCTGGCGATCCACCGCCAGGTCGAGGTGTCGCATCTTCGGCGCCCAATGCGCAAACGGGGATTGGCGCAGCGTATCGAACCAGTAATTCCCGGTAATTGCTAAAAACAAATCACATTTTTCGATAAACGAGTCGACGAAAGCATTATAGGTCGGGTTGCCATGAGAATGGGGTAGCATCAGGATAATTCTTTTCCAGCCAGGCTGCTTCATGCTCATGCGAAAGCAGGTGAAGGGTGAGGGGTTGGCATGCCCAATTAACACATCACCAGGTTTTGGGACAATGGCTTTCTGGTCATCCCAACCATGATAGGTCACTTCATAGCGTTCTTGCAAGTGAAGGCCCAAGTTGCGCCCGATGGCATCCGGACAGGATATTTTCTTGTCATGGGGATAAACGAGATGGATCATCGGTAGGTCAATCGGTTGGTCAAACTTGAGCAGGCGTTATGTGAAATCTACAGCAACTGGAAAGGTATCACCGGCGCCAACACCCCCGGGCGCGCCGACAGCCAATTGGGCGATTGGCTCAGGCCGCCACGCATGGAAAAGGACAGGCTGGGCGCATTCACCCCGGGTTGGCAAATCCATTCCTGGAAGTGCAAGCTGAGATTGAGTTCGATGCGGTAATCGCCTTCATTGAAAAGGTGGGCGGGAAGCCAGGCCAGCAAGCGATTCTCGCCTGTGCGCAGGACAGGCCAGTCGGTCTCGGGTGTATCGGTATGAAAGCTCCAGAACAGCAATTCCCCGCTAGCAGCATATAGCGCAAAGCCAATGTTGACGGCGCTGCTGGTCGTTTGGCACTGCCCTTCGATCAGCACGCCGATTTTTTCGTCGCCGCGCACTTCGCGCTGCAGAGTCTTCAGGTCAGCATCGACCAGCGCAAAGCGGGTGGGGCGAAAGAAATTATTCTCCACCCACGCCTCATCGGTCGGCGTCCATGCGCTGTTCGAGATGCCTGATCTTAAATACTGGTTGACGATCGCCCGGCTGTCACCCTGTTCTACCAATAGCCCGCGATCCAGCCACAGGCAGCGCGGGCACAATTCGAGCACGGCGTTCATCTGGTGGCTGACAAACAAGACCGTACGCCCCTGCCCGGCAACTTCATTCATCTTTCCCAGGCATTTCTTTTGAAAAGCCGCGTCGCCAACCGCCAAAACTTCATCGATGAGCAGGATTTCGGTTTCTAAATGGGCAGCGACAGCGAAAGCCAGGCGCATGAACATGCCGCTGGAATAAAATTTGACCGGTGTATCGATAAATTTTTCCATCTCCGCAAAGGCGACAATTTCGTCGAATTTTACAGAGATCTCGGAGCGCTGCATTCCCAGGATGGCGCCATTCAGGAAAATATTTTCTCGCCCAGTTAATTCGTGGTGGAAACCGGTACCGATTTCCAGCAGCGCCCCCGTCCTGCCATACAGATCGACTACTCCGAGCGTTGGGGCGGTGATGCGCGCCAGGATTTTCAGCAGCGTGCTTTTGCCCGATCCATTGCGGCCGATGATGCCAACCACCTGGCCGCGTTCGATGTCAAACGAAACGTCTTTCAAAGCCCAGATCAACTTGCGGTTGGAAAGCCGCTGTGGCTGGGGTTGGCCTGCCAGACGGGCGCGCAGTGATTGCAGCGGGGCGCCAGCCCATTGAGTCAGTTCATCTCGTAAAGCGCGATAGCGCGGCGCGCCCTGCTCAATGCGATACTGCTTGGCAAGTTGGCGCGCCTGAATCGCAACCTGGCCTGGCTGCATCGTTACTCCACCATCCTATCGAAATGAAGGGACTCCAAACCATTCATCCATCTACACCAAATCGGCAAAAAATTTCTCGGAGCGCTGAAAATAGAACAAGCCGCTGACCAATACGAACAACACCATCAAAGAAGAGATTAATATTACCGGCCCGGCGTTGTTCTGAGCGCCCAAGAGCGCCCAGCGAAAGCCTTCCACCACCCCTACTAACGGGTTGAGGGCGTAGAACGGGCGCAGCCATTCTGGCGCCAGGCTGCTGGGATAAGCGATCGGTGTGATAAACAGCCAGAACTGGGTCAGGAAGGGCAGCACAAAGCGCACATCACGATATTGCACATTCAAGGCCGACAACCACAACCCGACTCCAAATGCCGTCGCCAGGGCTAACAATAGGAAGAGCGGCAAGGTGAGGGCTGCGGCGGTCAAAGCCACGCCATAATAGGCCATCATGGCCAACAGCACCCCTAAAGCCAGAAAAAAATCGACCAGGCCAGCCAACACCGCCGCCAGCGGGATCAACAGGCGCGGAAAATACACCCGGGTGATCAGGCGCTGGTGCACCACCAGGCTGTTGCTCGATTCGTTCAGCGCATACGAGAAAAGCTGCCAGGGCAGCAAAGCTGCGAAGGTAAACAACGGGTAGGGCAACCCATCGGAGGGCACTTGCGCCAGCCGCCCAAAGAAGAAACTGAACACCACCATGGTCAGGAAAGGTTGCAACAGCGCCCAGGCTACGCCCAGCGCGGTTTGTTTGTAGCGTACTTTAATATCCCGCCAAACCAGGAAAAAGAGCAATTCGCGGTAGCGCCAGATCTGCCCCAGTTCGAGGGCTGACCAGCGTCCGGGCGGTTCAATATGGATGTGCACTGCTGCTCCCGGCGTTTGACCGGTTGGCGCCAGCGAAGCCTGCACAGGGGGGTTCGTTTTCTTCATGGCAGGTATTATACCTTTTTCGAAGGCGCGTCCGCATCTTTCCGTGCAGACCGTCCAGTTACGCCTTGCAGCCGCAAGACCTCTTCAAACAACTGGCGCAGCAAGCGCCCTTCGGCCAGCGCCAGGGTAACGGTATACCCCAACCCAAAGCCCAGGGTTTTCAAAATCAACACCAGCCAATCCGATCCTGCTGGACCGGCAAAATGCCCGCCTGCCCAGCTTAAAGCGCTGCCAATGAATAAACCCACTGCCGGCGCCAGGAACAGGCCTCGGAAAGATACATCCACATACGGGCGCACCAGGTAAAACAGCAAGCCCATCCCAACCAACAGCATCAGGTCTACTGCCAGGGCTACCCCGGCGATGTCCAGGGCAAAACCAAGCCCGAACAACCCACCGACCATGACCAGCAACTGCACAAAGCGCACCATGCTGACCTGCTCCGGTTTGCCAACTGCCACGAGCAAACTGCCAACGGTGGTCTTAATTGGCTCTAACAAGGTAAACACCAGCATCAAGCGAAACGGCAGCACCATCGGCAGCCACTGCTCGCCCAGGAGGATGACCACCAATTCCGGCGCAGCCACGGCAAACCAGCCGCCGAGCAAGAAGCCCGAGCGCACCAACAGGGCATTGACACGGAAAAATGCCTGCGATCGGCGCGGCCGGTCGTGCTTGAGTTCGGCATACGTGGCAGAGGTCACCACGTTGAGCGGTTCTGCCAGCGCCAGGCGTGGGTAACTGGCAAAACGGTAGGCGCGTGAATAAAAGCCCAGCGCCAGGTCGCCCAGGAAAAGATTGGTCCACAAATCATCGATATGCTCCAGGGCAACGCTCAGAACATTCCCCGGCGCCAGGCGCCGCCCAAAGTTCAAGTAATAGCGCATTGCCGGCGGGTCCCACAGCCAGCGTGGTCGCCAGACCGGTTTCCATAGATAGAAGAACACCAGGCTGAGCGCCACCGTGATGATCGGATAGATCAACAAAGCCCAGATCGAATGGCTGGCAATCGCAATCCAACTGGAAACAAAAAGCACGACGATCGAAACGACGACATCGAAGAAAGCCAGGCGTTTATGCTCCACCCGGCGCATCAGCAGCAAGCGCGGCACATCCACCACCCGCATGATCGCTAAAACACTACCCCACACCAGGAAAACCATCTGGCGCACACCGCTCAAGAAGATTACTGCAATCAGAAGCGTCAATACCCAGAAGACCAGGGAAAATAAGATGCGCAGCGTAAACAGCACCGCTGTGGCGCGCTGTTCATCTTCTGTCTCGGCCGAACGGTGAAAATAAGCCCCCACCATGCCAAAATCGAAAAACACCACCAGCAGCGAGAGAAAGGCCTCGATGCCGGCGACAATGCCGAAATCTTCCACCGCCAGGTTACGAGCCAGGATCACCGACAGCAGCAAGCCTGCCGGCAGCTTGATGAAGCGCGCCAACACATTCCAGGTGACGGATCGCACGCTGCGCTGCGCCAGGCTGGAACGCCCGCTGGCGCCAGGCGCAAGAGATTCTGGCGGGGGAGAGTCGGGAGGCAGAATGGGGTTGCCGGATTCCATAGGCTGCGCGGTAAGTATAGCACGAGTCCCTTTCCAAAGCAGGTAAGACTGGTATACTCCAGGTGATCAATCCAGGCGGTTTCAGACAGGCCTGGCGCTTACCTGACAGGTAATTTCACCGAGGTTTCTTTTCGGCAGTTGGATACGATGTTTATCGCAATCGACGCTCGCATGCTCTTACCCCAAATGACCGGTGTGGGGCGTTATCTGTCCGGGCTGGCGCAAGGGCTGGCGAGTATCTTGTATGAAGATAACGACGCGGAACAGGTTGAATTCTGGTTGCAGGCCGGTCTGCCGCCGGAGCATTCAATCTGGCAACTGCAATCGCCGCGTATGAAAATGTGCGCCATTGCCGCTCGCCACATGTCGCTGCGCCAACAATGGGTCGTGCCCATCGAAGCACGCCGCAGGAAGCCCGCTCTCTACCATTGCCCGCATTTTGACCTGCCAGTGCTCACCCCGGGCAAGATCGTGGTCACCATCCACGACCTGAAATACCTGGCGCACCCGCAATTTTTTGCCCGCAAGGCGCACGCCCGGCGCTTGCTGATGCGCCTGATGATGGGCGCGGCCGTGCAACGCGCCCGGTTGGTGATTACCGATGCGGAGTTTACACGCCGTGATCTGGCGCAGCGCCTGAATGTTCCAATGAACAAAACACGATCCATCCCCTTGGGAGTCGAGGCGCGCTACCAGCCGCAGATTCCGTCCCAAGCCATCCAGGAGATGCGCCAGCGATATCACCTGGCTGAGAACTATCTCCTGTTCATCGGCGAACGCCGCCCTCATAAAAATATCCCCGGGCTGCTGCGCGCCTTTGCGATTTTCCAGAAAATGAGCCAACAGCCTTACCAACTGGTGATTGCCGGGAAAAAATATGCCCAGTATGATGAGCCCGAACGGCTGGCGCAAGCGCTGGGGCTGGAAGGTTCGGTGCGTTTTCTGGATTATGTCGCTGACGAACATCTGCCGGCGCTCTATGGCGACGCCAAAGTTCTAGCGCTGCTCTCGTTGTACGAAGGCTTTGGGCTGCCCATCCTGGAAGCCATGGCCTGCGGGACGCCCGTGGTTGCCGCCAACCGCACTGCCCTTCCGGAGGTGTGCGGGCAGGCTGGGCTTTTGGTTGAACCGCAGGAAGCACAGCAAGCCGCCCTTGCATTACTCGAAGCCGCCGAAGGCGAACCACGCCAGGAGTGGATTGAAAAAGGTCTGGCATGGGCAAAGCGCTTCACCTGGGAAGCATGCGCCCGTCAGACCCTGGAAGTTTACCGGGAGGCATTGCGCGCATGAAAACGCCAGTGCGAGTCTTACATCCCATTACGCGCATGATCGTGGGCGGCGCGCAAGAAAACACCCTGCTCACCGCCGCCCTGCTGGACTCTGCCCGCTTCCAGGTTGAAATTCTGTGCGGCCCGCAGACTGGCAGTGAGGGCAGTTTGATCGACGAGGCGCGCCAGCGCGGCGTCGCGCTCACCATCCTACCCGATTTGCTGCGCCAGGTCAGCCCACTGCACGATTTGCGCGCCCTATCCCAGATGACCCAACTGATCCGCCAGAAAAAGGTTCACATCGTGCATACCCACAGTTCTAAAGCAGGCATCCTGGGGCGAGTGGCTGCTCGCCAGGCAGGCGCGCCGATCATCATCCATACCATTCATGGCTGGAGTTTCCACGAGTATATGTCACCGGTCATCCGCAGCCTGTATATCGCCCTGGAACGCTGGACGGCCCGATTCACCCAAGCCCTGATTGCCGTTGCCCAAGGCGATATCGAAAAAGGGCTGCGGGCTGGGATTGGCAAACCAGAACAGTATCATCTGATCCGCAGCGCCATCCCGCTGGACGAATTTAACCCCGCTATGGTGGATCGCCAGGCAGCCCGGCAAAGTTTAGGTTTACCGCAAGATGAACTGGTGGTGGGCAATGTCGGGCGTTTCTCCCCCCAGAAGAATCCCCTGGATTGGGTGCGCGTGGTTGGCGTTGTGGGGCGCGCCATGCCACAGGCGCGCTTTTTGCTGGTCGGCGATGGGCCGCTGCGCAGCCAGGTGGAAGCGCAACTGGCGGCCGAAGGCCTGGCAAATCGTTGTATCCTGACCGGATTGCGCAGGGATATCCCACACATGCTGGCAGCCATGGATATTTTCATGCTCACCTCGCTGTGGGAAGGCCTGCCGCGCGTCATCCCGCAGGCCATGGCGATGGGGTTGCCAGTGCTCGCCAACCGGGCAGACGGCGTCGACGAAGCCGTGCAAGACGGCCAAACCGGCTACCTGTTCCAGGCCGGGCAAATCGAAGAAATGGCAACGGCCTGCATCGAATTAGCCCAACAGCCACAATTACGCCAGGTGCTAGGCCAGGCCGGCCAGGCCGTGGCACGCCAACGTTTTGACCTGCGTAACATGATTGCGCAGATCACTGCTTTATACGATCAATTGCTCCCCGGTATTTAAAAAGGCTCCTGGCAAGCCTGGCTTTTAGAAGGCCTGGTGAGGAGTGCGCACAACCGCGCCGATGAAGTTCAAAATCAATTGCCCGGCAGTGATGGCAGAGATGCCGTTCACGTCACGCGCCGGGGTGATTTCAACGATATCCATGCCCAGCAAAGCGCCTTTCTCTGCCAGGCCGTGGATCAGGCGGCGAACCTGGTGGAAGAGCAGTCCGCCAACCGCCGGACCTGCCACGGCTGGCATGATGCTGGGGTCAAGCCCATCGGCGTCAATGGTCAGGTAATAGCGCCCGCCGGCTGGAATTTGCGCCAGCACATAATCCATGCCCTTTTCGTGAATCTCATACGCCGTAAAGAGATGCGCTCCATAAGCCATGGCATCTTGCACATCCTGGGCGCGGGCGCTGCCCTGGGCGCGTAGTCCAACCTGAAAGATATCCGTAAAATGCGCCATCTCGGAGGCGCGCCGGATCGGGCTGCTGTAGCCCAGCCGCACCCCGTTGATTTCATCGCGCCAGTCCAGGTGCGCGTCTACCTGCACGAGTGTAACCGGCGCCTGGTCGTGCAGCGCCCGTAAGGCAGGAATCGTAATCCCATGATCGCCTCCCAGGATGATGGGAAGCGCCCGGCGCGCCAGGATTTGTCGCACCGCCGCCTCCGCAATTTGGTAGCACCGCTGCGGGTCGCGCGGGTCGCCCGGCGCATTGCCGCAATCCACAACCCGAACTTCCCGCCCGGCGAACAACAGGCCGCCCAGGTCAAAATCCCAACAATCCAGCCCCAGGCTCAGGCGTTCGGATTCACGCCGGATGGCGCCTGGCGCATTGGATTGATCGTTGCCCAGTTCTTCAAGGGTGTAAGCCGCACCATAGGGAATACCCAGGATCGCTAATTGGGCGTCCAATGTATCCAGGTCTACACACAGCGGAAAATTCATGAATGTCTGGTATTCGACAGGCGGCGGAAGGGTTTGCATGGCATCAACCTTTCTGAGAATCACTCAACCATCTGGTGACTTTTTTCACTTGTTGAGGATGAATGAGATGTGATATTATACAATGGCTCAAACCGAGACGCAAAAAACACAATATCCATCTCAGAAAGGAAAAAACTATAAATGAAACGTCTGAACTTTTGGTTCGCCCTGGTTGTCGTGATGAGCCTGCTGCTTTCAGCATGCGGCGGCGCATCGGGGGACAACCAACTCGAGAAAATCAAAAAAGCTGGCGTCATTAAAGTCGGCACCAGCGCCGATTATCCACCCTTCGAGTATATCGATGAGAGCGGTAAAAAAGCCGGGTTTGATATCGACCTGATGGAAGAGATCGCCAAGCGTCTGGGCGTTAAGATCGAATGGGTGGATATGCCCTTCGACAGCCTGATCGCGGGCGTACAAGAAGGCAAGATCGATATCTCTATCTCGGCCTTCAACTACACCGAAGAGCGCGACAAAGTGGTGGACTTCAGCGAGGCTTATTACGACGGGGAAGATGCCTTCGCCGTTGCTGATGGTTTCACCGGCAGCATCAATGCTCCGGAAGATGTCGCTGCCTACAAAGTTGGCGTACAGACCGGCACCACCCAGGATGAATGGCTGTCCGGGTTGGTGGAAGAGGGCATCCTGCCTGAAAGCAATCTCTTCCGCTACGACCGCGCCGACCAGGTTGCCCTGGATCTAAAAAATGGGCGCATTGATGTGATGATGGCCGACGCCATCCCCGCCCAGGCATTGGCAGCCCAACTGGGCGGTTTGAAGATCGTTTTTGTAGGCATTGTTTCCAGCGGCCCGATGAATATCGTGATTCCCGAAGGGGTCAGCGAACTGGCGCAGGCCATCAATGAAATCATCAAGCAGTTGAAAGCTGAAGGTTTCATCGATGGTTTAGCCATCAAGCACTTTGGGCAGTAATTCGGCATGACGACGGCCTGGTAGGTTGGTTAACTCTGCCAGGCCTTTTCTTTTGGGAGGCCCATGCTAAGCAATTTTCTTTCATACATATTCCAGGGCATTTCTATCACCATCGCCGTTACTCTGGTTGCCTTACCTGCCGGGCTGGTATTGGGGCTTGGGCTGGCGCTGGTCAACACCTACGGCGGGGTGTGGCTGAAACGCCTGTCTGCACTCTACAGCCTGTTAATGCGCGGCGTCCCCCCGGTTGTCTTGCTTTTCATCTTGTATTTCATCCTTTCCGGCAACCTGGTCAACCTGACGCCTTTTTGGGCTGGCTCGGTTTCGTTGGGGGTCATCAGTTCGGCCTACCAGATGGAAATCCTGCGCGGCGCTTTGCTGTCCATCAGCGGCGGGCAGATGGTCGCTGCCCGCGCCATCGGGATGAGCCGCCTGCAAGCCATCCAACACATCATCTTGCCCCAGGCTTTGCGAATCGCCATTCCGCCCTGGTCGAATGAAGCCTCCATCGTCCTGAAAGATTCCTCGCTGGTTTACGCTCTCGGCGTGCCCGAAATTTTGCGCCGCGCCCAGCAACTGAGCGCCACCACCCAGCAGCCCTTGCTGGCTTTCGGCGCGGCCGCGTTGATCTACTTTGTCCTGGTATTCTTCGTCAACCGCGGACTCGACGTCCTGGCTAAAAAGACCAGACTCCCCACCCAGCACGCTTGAGGAAACGTTACAGGAGCCAAATATGGATTCTCCCATTTTACAAGCCAAAAACCTGACCAAAATCTACGGGCAAAATGTGATCTTCCAGGATATCTCGCTGGATGTCTACCGCGGCGAAACCATCGTCATCATTGGCCCTTCCGGCACCGGAAAAAGCACCCTGCTACGCTGTATGAACCTGCTCACGCCCATCGACAGCGGCAAAATTTTCTTGAACGGCAAAGAAATCACTGCCCGAGACGCCAACGAAGACAAAGTCCGCCAGCAGATCGGCATGGTTTTTCAGAACTTCCTGCTCTTCAACCACCTGACCGCCTTCGATAATGTGATGATTGGATTGAGCAAGGTCAAGAAAATGCCCAAGGCCCAAGCGCGCGAAAAAGCGCTTTACGAATTGAATCGCGTCGGCCTGAGCGATCGCGCTGACCACTACCCTGGCCAACTGTCTGGCGGGCAATTGCAGCGCGTGGGCATTGCGCGCGCCCTGGCAATGGATCCCAGCGTGATGCTCTTCGACGAACCCACCTCCGCCCTCGACCCTGAACTGATCGGCGAGGTGTTAGGCGTAATGGAAACGCTTTCGCGCGAGCATATGACCATGCTGGTGGTGACGCACGAAATGGGCTTTGCCCGAGAAGTGGCCAACCGGATCGTATTTATGGAAAAAGGCAGCATCGTTGAGCAAGGCGCCCCCGACGACCTGTTCTACCGGCCGCAACACGAACGCACACGCGAATTCTTGTGGAAGATCACAGAACTCTACGGCAAGAAGGAAGAGAAATCATGAGCGATGTGCCCGAGTTTTTGATCCGTTTTTGGCCAATTTTGTTGCAAGGGGCTGGCGTTACCTTGCTCCTGACCGTCCAGGGTTTGGCAGCCGGGCTGGTACTGGGCATGATCACCGCCCTGGGGCGCGTCTACGGCGGAAAAACCTGGCGCGGCCTGGCAATCGGTTATGTTGAACTCTTTCGCGGCACCCCATTATTGGTGCAGTTGTTCCTCATTTACTACGGCCTGCCGGGCCTGGGGATCACGCTCTCGCGAGAATGGTCGGCCTTTTTGGCGTTGGGCTTGAACTCCGGCGCTTACCAGGCCGAATACTTGCGTGGCTCGATTTTGGCGATTGGCAATGGCCAGATGATGGCCGGGCGCGCCATCGGGATGTCGAAATGGCAAACGATTCGCGAAATCATCGTACCGCAAGCCTTGCGCCTGGCAATCCCGGCCTGGGCTAACGAACCGGTGTCGCTGCTCAAATCGACGGCGGTGGTCTTCTTGATCGCCGTACCCGAGTTGATGGCGCAGGGCAAAATCATCGCCGCCCGCACGTATAACCCGATCGGCGCTTACATGTCGGTAGCGGTGATCTACATGTTTATGGTTTTTGTATTAGATTACGGTTTGAAATTCCTGGAAAGGTACGTGCGCATTCCCGGTTTCGAAATGGAAGCCCGCAAGGCTTAATTTAGAATCGAGCCCTTGCGCAGCTTATTTACCGCATGTGGCGCAAGACGAGCTGCTGCAAGAAGCGCAGCTTGGCGCGCTGCTGGCAATCGCTCGGCCGCCGCTTGAAGCAAAGAAGAGCGATAGCATGCGAGAGGTATGGTCGCTGGCGCACTGCTTACAGGCAACCGGCGCATCGGAGTCTTTCATCGACCGCATCATTTCGAAACGTTGGCCGCAATCCAGGCAGACATATTCGTAAATCGGCATCAGCATCTCACCTTGAGTAGGGTACATGAATTCTAATCCCCCTCAGGCAGCCGGTCAAGTGGCTGGTTGGTGATTCAACCTCTGCAAGCCAAATAGGGGGCATCTCCTATACAAATACTCACCACAACCAACCTGAGCGACGGGTCAAAGCAGTTATAATTAGGAACATGAAAGAAATAATCGCAGTTGACATCGGCGGCACCCAGTTACGCGCCGCGCTCTATTCCGATCAAGAACTGAAACCGGTCAAACTGGCGCGCATGAGCACCCAAAAGACTCCCAAAGAAAGCGGGCCGCAAGAGCCCGTAGAACGATTGGCGCAACTGATCGAGTCGATTATCCCACCCGACAACAAGGTTGATGTGATCAGCGTGGCTGCGCCAGGTCCGGTCAACCCGTACACCGGGGTTCTGCTGGAAGCGCCTAATATCCCCGGATGGTGGGATGTGCCCTTAGCAAGCATCCTGGAAGAACGCTTTCAGGTGAAAACGCTGCTCGGCAACGACGCCAACCTGGCCGCCCTGGGCGAATGGATGTACGGCGCCGGGCGCGGCCATAAACATATGATCTACCTGACCGTCAGCACCGGCATCGGCGGCGGAATCATCGTGGATGACCGCCTGCTGCTGGGAGCGCGCGGCCTGGCTGCCGAAGTCGGCCATGTCACCGTGCTGCCAGAAGGCCCGGTCTGCGGCTGCGGGCAGCGCGGCCACCTGGAAGCCCTGGCTTCCGGAACAGCGATTGCCCGTTGGGTGACTGAACAACTGGCGCGAGGCGCTGAATCGCAGCTTTCACCCAAGCAGCTGGTAACGGCAAAGATGGTCTCAACAGCCGCCCAGGCCGGCGACTCACTCTGCATTTCAGCCCTGGCGCAAGCCGGGTATTACCTGGGAATTGCGATCGCCAGTTTGCTGCAAACGTTCAACGCCACGGCAGTGATTATGGGCGGCGGCGTTGCACGCAGCGGCGCGCTCTTGTTCGAGCCGCTCATGGTTTCACTGAAACAACATATCATGAACAGCCATTACCTGGATGACCTGGTCATCACCCCCGCCGCTTTCGGCGACGAGGCCGGGTTAACCGGCGCCCTGGCGCTCGGCAGAAATTATCTTAACCAGATTGCGAACTCAGATTGATGATCGATACTCCTAAGAAGCGCTGGATCGTCGCCGCTGATCCAATCACGCCGCAAGCCAACCAGGCTCTTCAAAACTATCCACCGATCCTCAGACAAATCCTGTTCAACCGCGGCCATGCAACCGAAGAAAGCGCCCGGCAGTTCCTATCCGCCGAAAGCCCGCCTGGCACGCAGCCGGAAAACCTGCTAGGCATGCCCGAAGCAGTGGATCGGATTTTCTGGGCTATCCAACACAATGAACCGGTTGCGATCTATGGCGATTATGACGCCGACGGCGTCACCGCTACCGCCCTGCTAACCGAAGCCTTGCGCTCGCTGCAAGCCCAGGTGCGCGGGTATATTCCAAACCGCTTCGATGAAGGCTACGGGCTGAATACAGAAGCCCTGGATACGCTGCACAGCGAAGGGGTTCGTCTGGTGATCACCGTCGACTGCGGCATTCGCTCGCCAGAAGAGGCGCAACACGCCCAGGCGCTGGGGATGGACTTGATTATCACCGATCACCACCACCCCGGCCCAGAAATTCCCGTCGCTCGTTCGGTCATCAACCCCAAACAACCCGGCGACCAATACCCGGATAAAAACCTGGCAGGAGTTGGCTTGGCTTACAAACTGGCCTGCGCCCTGATGGACAAAGCCAGCCAGGAAGGCCTTCTGGAAAGAACCATTGCAGAGGCGGAGGAGTATCTCGATCTGGTCGCGCTGGGAACGGTTGCCGATTTGGCGCCATTGGTGGGAGAAAACCGCAGCCTGGTGCGCGCCGGGTTGCGTTATATCCAACGCCCATACCGCCAGGGCGTCCTATCTTTGATCGGCGCGGCTGGTCTGACGCCCGAGCGCATCCGTTCCACCGACATTGGTTTTGCGCTCGGGCCGCGCCTGAACGCCGCTGGACGCCTGGACTCTGCCCTGGCTGCCCTGGAATTGCTGACCACCCAAGATGTCGCCACAGCCGCTCGATTGGCGCAAATGCTGGACAACCAGAACCGTGAACGCCAGCAAATCACCCGTGAAATCCAGGCCCACGCCGAACAACAGGCGCTTGCCAAAGACCCGCAGGCGCGCCTGCTCTTTGCCGTCGATGCCAGTTACAACCCGGGCGTGGTTGGGTTAGCCGCTTCTCGCCTGGTTGAGCAATACTATCGCCCGGCGATCGTCGCTCACCAGGGCGAAGAATTTACTCGCGCTTCTTGTCGCAGTATTCCGGAATTTCACATCACCGATGCCCTCGATGAAACAGCCGAACTGCTGGTGCATCATGGCGGGCATGCCGCGGCGGCAGGATTCACCGTACGCAACCAGGATCTGCCCGAACTGATGCAGCGTTTGCATGAGATTGCCATGCGGGAACTGGGCGACCTGGACCTCAGACCCACCCTGAAAGCCGATGTGGAGGTTGCATTGCGCGAAATGCATCCTGATTTGCTGAAGATTCTCAAAGGCGTCCAGCCCACTGGCATGGGAAACCCCGAACCGGTGTTTGTGGCCCGCGATTTAAAGGTGCGCAGTAAACGCGCCGTGGGAAAAGACAGCACCCATCTAAAACTGGTGGTTACCGATGGTTGGATCACTTTCGATGCCATCGCATTTCGGTTTGGGCATCTACAAAGCGATCTGCCAGAACGCCTCGATCTGATGTTCACATTCGAGGTCAATGAATATAATGGACGCCAAACGTTACAATTAAATGTGCGCGACCTCAAAGCTGCCGGGACGCCAGATTATTAATATCGCTGCGCCCGGATCAAATCTTTCCGCAAAGCGTTTATCAGCATAGAAGGGCTGCGCAGCACAGGATAGATTTGTAAAAAAGACAATTCGGTTATAATTTTTCAAACTTTGCAAATATGCAGAATTGGGAAAACAAGAGAGGCTACTTATGGTCAATGCATTGCGTCCCAGAAAATCAACCGGCGCTCTGAAACCACCCGGATCGGCTGAAGTTTTTTCGCCGAACCAATTATCGCGCATCGAGGACACCGGGCTTTCGGGCCTGTGGCTCCAGGACCTGGCCTTGAAAATTTTATATTTCCAGGGTTACATTTCCGGATATAAAGTAGCCGAAGAAATCGCCTTGCCATTTCCGGGAGTGGTTGACCAATTATTGGAAATTCTGAAACGCGAAAAGTTGGTCGAGATCAAGACCGCCCAAACCATCGGCCTGGGAGAAGGGTCGTATGTCTATGGCATCACCGGCCTGGGCATCCAGCGCGCCCGGGAGGCCCTGGAGCGCAGCCAGTATGCCGGGCCGGCGCCTGTGCCTTTGCACCAGTATTATCGATCGGTGCTGACCCAGAGTCGCGACCGCAACATTGTGACCGACTCGAGTTTGCGCCAGGTACTGGCCCACCTGGTGTTGAACGAACAAATCATCGAGCGCATTGGCCCGGCAGCGAATTCTGGCACCTCGATATTTTTCTATGGCCCTCCAGGCAATGGCAAAACCAGCATTGCGCGCGCCATTGGCTCCTTGACATTGGGCGAGGCTATGTACATCCCCTATGCAATTCACATTGATGGGCAGGTGGTTAAACTGTATGATTCGGTCAATCATGAAATGATCGCTGAGGAAGCGCCTGCTACTGGAACCGGGCAATTGCGCAGCAATCGAGTTGACCCGCGCTGGATCAAAATTCGTCGCCCATTCATCGTGGTTGGCGGAGAACTGACCCTGGAAGGCTTAGACCTGGTTTTCGACCCGGTCAATAAATTCTATGAGGCGCCATTCCAGGTGAAGGCCAATGGCGGTATCTTGTTAATCGATGACTTCGGACGGCAGTTGGTGCGCCCACGCGATTTGCTCAATCGCTGGATTGTCCCATTGGAAAATCGCATTGATTACCTCACACTGCATACCGGGCGCAAAATAGAAATGCCCTTCGATGTCCTGGTGATGTTTTCCACTAACTTGCCGCCCAAGGACCTGGTCGATGAGGCATTTTTACGCCGCCTGCGCCATAAGATTGAAATCCCCGACCCATCCTATGATGAATATCGCCAGATTTTCAAGCAGGTGGCGCAAGCCAAACGCGTCAACTATAGCGAATCAGGGTTAGCTTATCTGCTCCAGGAATGGTATATCCGGCGCGGTCGCAAGTTGCGCGCCTCTCACCCACGCGATTTATGTGACCAGATTTTAGATATTTCTCGCTATTTGAACATCGATGCCGACATGAGCACGGACTTAATCAACCGGGCAGCCGGGGCATATTTTGTGGATGTGTAAAAATGACCGGTATTCAGACCAGTTTGCGGAACGAGAACTTTTTCTACCAATTTAACGCGCCCCTCATCTTTGCCCACCGCGGCGCCAGCGCCTATGCGCCCGAGAATACACTGGCGGCTTTCGAACTGGCGGTGCGACAGGGCACTGACGGCATCGAGCTGGACGCCAAGCTCAGCGCAGATGGGCAAGTGGTGGTGATCCATGATCAAACGGTGGATCGCACGACCTCGCACAGCGGAACCGTGCGCCAGTTTGACCTGGCGACATTGCGTACAATGGATGCAGGCAGTCATTTTGATGTTGCCTTTCGTGGCGAGCCAATCCCCAGCCTGGATGAAGTGCTTGAAAGCGTAGGGCAGCAAATCTTTATCAATATCGAACTGACCAATTACGCTTCTCTGACAGACGACCTTCCAGAGCGCGCCGCTCAATTGGTCAAGCGCCACAATCTCGGCCAACGGGTGCTGTTCTCTTCATTTAACCCTATGGCTCTGCGGCGCGTTCGCCGCCAACTGCCCGACACTCCGATCAGCATGTTGGCCTTGGCGGGTGGCAAAGGCGCCCTGGCGCGCGGCTTGATGGCGCGCCTTTTGAGATGCCAGGGCTTACACCCCGACCAGGTGGACGTCAACGCTCGCCTGATCGAGCAGGCCAAGCAGAGAAGCATGAAGGTGATGGCATACACGGTCAATCGCGAAGAAGACATGCGCCGCCTGTTCCAACTGGGCGTGGATGGCATCTTTACCGACGACCCACCGTTGGCGCTGCAAATCTTGCAGCGCCTGGCTTCAGAAGAAAACAAGCTGGCGGCTTAGCACAAGGGTAGCGATGATCCCATACACCTGGATTCTCGAAGCGCAAGAACGTCTGGCAGAGCATATTCGTTGCACGCCGTTGACCTATGATGCAGAGCTGGATCTCTACATAAAATGGGAAAACCAACAGGTCACCGGTTCCTTCAAAGCCCGCGGAGCGCTGAATAAAGTGTTGGCCTTGCAGGATTGGGAGCGACAACGCGGCCTGGTGGCCGCCTCAGCTGGCAACCACGGTCAAGGGCTGGCATTGGCTGGACAGCTATGCGAAGC
The DNA here is from genome assembly GCA_020061105.1 of Anaerolineales bacterium. Taxonomy (GTDB): domain Bacteria; phylum Chloroflexota; class Anaerolineae; order Anaerolineales; family UBA4823; genus JAGUYW01. Next base: position 40,803 of record JAGUYW010000009.1, read on the forward strand.
GCCCGTGATCATTTTTGCCTCCGAACACGCTTCGCCTACCAAGATCGCCGCCATGCAAGCCATGGGCGCCGAGGTGCGCCTGGTTCCTGGCGGGTATGGCGAAGCCGAAGCGGCCGGATTGGCGTACGCCAGCCAACACCAGGCCACCTGGGTTTCACCCTATAACGACGGTCAGGTGATTGCCGGACAGGGCAGCCTGGGCCTGGAAACGCTCAAGCAGCTTCCCGACCTGCCGCAAGCTGCCTGGGTGGTACCCGTGGGGGGCGGCGGTCTGATTTCGGGGATTGGCGCGGCGATCAGAAGCGGCGCACAAACCGATCATCGCTTGATCGGCGTGCAATCTGAGGCTTCGCCTTTTATGCATGCTCTGTTCCACCTTGGCAGCCAGGCAGAGGTGGTCGAACTGACCAGCCTGGCAGACGGCCTTTCTGGACCAGTAGAGCATGGCTCTTTGACAATCCCGATGACGCGCCAGATGGCCGACGATGTACGCCTGGTCAGCGAGAGCGAGATTGCCCAGGCCATGCACTACTCCTGGCAGCGCTATCAAGAACGCATCGAAGGCTCGGCAGCCACCGCCCTGGCAGCCGTACTGACAGGCAAAGTTCCCGAGCGACCGGCAGTGGTCATCATTTCTGGCGGGAATATCCAAACCCGCAGCGATGGCGCGCCATGGATTGATTTGACGGAATGATGAATTTTACTTACGACGATTTGATGGTAGTGTGCATATCCCGGCATATCCAGGACGGTGAGATTGTGGCGCAAGGCCTGGCAACTCCGCTGGTAGCGGCCGGTTATCTACTGGCGCGCCACACGCACGCCCCCAACCTGTATTTCACCTCCGCCATTGGACAGGGCATCTGCCGCTTGCCAGCTCCATTAGGCCTGACACGCGTCGAGAGTTTGTGGCTGGATCAATCGTTAATCACCGTTGGTTTTGTGCGAGCCGCGGCGGACATGCTGCCACGCCTGCGCCCCAAAGAATTTTTCCGCCCGGCGCAGGTCGACCCATTTGGCAACTTTAACAATATCGCCATCGGGCAGGATTACCAAAAACCGCGCTTACGTTTGCCCGGTTCGGGTGGCATCCCCGATGTAACCACTTTCTTCCATAAAATCTGCTTATACGTGCCTCGCCACTCTCGCCTGACGTTCACTCCGAAACTGGATTTTATCTCCGGAATGGGTCATCAGGCTGACCGGCGGCGCGGTGCTGGGGCCAATTTCTTGGTCAGCGATATGGGAGTGTTCGACTTCCAGGGCGGCGCGCCAGATCAACCTTGTCTACGCCTGGTCAGTTATCACCCTGGCGTGACGCCAGAAAGAATCCAGGCCAAAACCGGTTTCGAGCTGGAACTGGCTGACGGTGTACACGAAACTCCGCCACCCAGCTCTGAAGAATTACGCCTGCTTTACGAAGTAATCGATCCGCTCGGCATCCGTCGCCTGGAATCGCTCAGCGGCTCTGAACGGCGCAAATTATTGCATGAAATTATTGCCAACGAAGCCCAGGAAGAGGTAGCCCGGTGAGATCGCAAAATTCCACTCCGGCATCCCACTCAACCTGGCGCCGCCTGGCCCACTTGCTGGCGCTGGTTTGTTTCCTGGTCAGTATTTTCTCGCCAGCCTACGCACAAATCTCTGCCTCTGCCCCAGATCAGGCTGCTGCGGTACTGGAAACCATGACGGCAGAGGAGCGCGTCGGCCAATTATTCCTGGTAACATTTCAGGGCAACCAAATCGACACCGGCAGCCCGATTTTCAATTTGATCACAAACTACCATGTCGGTGGCGTCATTCTGCAATCCAGCAATGGCAATTTTCAGGATACCGAGCAAGAACTGGCAAGCACCGCCGCTCAGGGGATCCGGCTGACGCGCCAGCTTCAACAGGTCGAGTGGGACGCTTCGCTCACCTCGATGATCAATCCGACCTCGGGGGAGCCTTTCGAGCCTCTTTTTATCCCCATATTCATTGGGGTTGCACAAGAAGGCGATGGATACCCATATGACCAGATTCGCAACGGGCTAACCCCGCTGCCCAACGCTATGGCGCTTGGCGCAACCTGGAATCCCAACCTGGCAACCCAGGTGGGTAATATTGCCGGACAGGAGCTTACAGCGTTAGGCATTAACTTGTTGCTTGGCCCTTCGCTGGATGTACTCGAAGATACCCAATTGGGGCAAGGCGGAAATTTGGGAACCCGTACTTTCGGCGGCGATCCTTACTGGGTCAGCGAAATGGGGCGCGCTTATATCCGAGGCGTGCATGAAGGCAGCGCCGGTAAGGTAGCGGTAGTAGCCAAACATTTCCCGGGTCACGGGAGATCTGACCGTCTGCCCGAAGAGGAAGTAGCCACTGTTCGGAAATCGCTAGATCAGTTAAGAAGCTTTGAGCTGGCGCCCTTCTTTGCCGTCACCGGCAACGCTGCCACAGTGGGCGAAACTGTGGATGGCTTGCTGAACTCGCATATTCGCTACCAAGGCTTACAAGGCAACATCCGCGCTACCACGCGCCCGGTGAGCTTTGACCCGCAAGCCTTGAGCCTGCTGCTTGGCTTGCCAGCTTTGGATATCTGGCGGCAAAATGGCGGGTTGATGATCAGCGACGACCTGGGTAACCAGGCAGTGCGCCGCTTTTATGATCTAACCAGCCAGACATTCGACGCCCGGCGGGTTGCGCTCAATGCCTTCCTGGCAGGCAACGACCTGTTGTTCATTGCCAATTTCACTTCTGCCGACGAACCAAACGAATACCAGGCAACTGTTCGCACCCTGGAATTCTTCTCCCAAAAATACCGCGACGACAGCGCCTTTGCAGCAAGGGTGGATGCTTCGGTGCTGCGCATCCTGACTCTTAAGCAGCGCCTGTACCCGCAATTCAGCCTGGAGAGTGTGCTCGCCGACCCCGACAACCTGGGCAAGCTGGGACTTTCAAGCCGGGTGACCTTTGATGTTGCCCAGCAGGCTGCCACCCTGATCAGCCCAACCCAGCAAGAACTGGATGAGACCATCCCCGATCCGCCCAACCTTAACGACCGGATTGTTTTCATTACAGACGCCCGGACGGTGCAGGCCTGCCCAGAATGTGAACCAAAAGCCTTGCTGCCAGTCACAGCGCTGCAAGATTCGGTCACTCGCTTGTATGGACCGGCCGCCAGTGGGCAGGTAAGACCGAATTTGCTTTCCTCTTACTCGCTGGCAGATTTGAAGACATTGCTCGATGGCAAACGGTTCGAAACGAACCTGGAATTTGATTTGCGGCAAGCCAACTGGATTGTGTTTAGTATGCTCTCTAAGCGCTCCGACATCCCATCCTTCGATACCCTGAACCAATTTCTAAGCGATCGCCCAGATCTTTTCCAACAGAAACGCATGATCGTTTTTGCATTCTCCGCGCCTTATTACCTTGACGCCACCAATATCTCCAAGTTGACAGCCTATTATGGGCTCTACAGCAAGGCGGCGCCATTTGTAGAAGTGGCTGCTTATTTGCTGTTTGGTGAACTTCGTCCTGACGGGGCTTCTCCGGTTTCAATCTCTGCCATTGGATATGATATCAACCAGGTGCTGTTCCCCGATCCGCGTCGAGGGTTCACAATTGAACTAGAAACCGCTTCAGCCAGCATTCCCACCGCCCAGACCACGCCCGAGCCCAGTCCTACCCCAGACCTGCGCCTGGGGGAGGTACTGCAACTGCGTACGGGCGTGATCCTGGATTATAACGGCAACCCTGTGCCCGATGGCACCCCGGTGGGTTTTGTATTTTCAACTGCCGGGGTGAGCGTCCGCCAGGTAGAATTCACGCGGCGAGGGCTGGCGCGCACAACCTACTCGATCAACCAACCTGGCACGCTCGATATCTACGCCGAAAGCGAAAACTCGCGCTCGAATGATTTGCGCTTCGAAATACCAGCGCCTCCTGGCGGCTCACCCCCGATCGAATCGCCCACTCCGATTCCACCCACCGATACGCCGGAGCCCACTGCTACCGAAACCCAACCTGCACCCACCCCGGAAGCAGCGACACCCGCTCCTCCCGCACCTTCCATAGGCATGGGCGAATGGTTGTTAGCCATCTTACTCTCGGGCCTGGCTGGCTGGCTGGTCTATCGTGTGGCGGCGTTGCTGGGACATGTACGCTGGGGTGTGCGCGGCGGTTTTTTGGCATTTATTGGTGGCTTGTTTGCCTATTCTGTGTGGGCCAGCCAGGTCGGCTTGAACCCCGCTTTGCTGGTGGAACCAGCCATCCGCAGCGCGTTATTAGTCACCCTGGGCGGAATCGCCAGCGGGATTGTGGGAGCAATTATCTGGTACCTGGTTGCCCGCAGACTTTACCACAAGGTCGCCAAAGAAACTACCGACCGGCGCGCTTCTAAATCACGCCAGCACGGCTAGCGAAGCAATGTAGCCAACAGGCTAACGAATAGCAGTCCCCCAGAAAGAAATAAAAGTAGACGCTCCACTGGCGATGAAACCAGGTCTGCCAGCGAAGGCCCGGGCAAAGGCGCCCGCGGCCGCGAGCTGGGGTCCCAATCGCCCAGCAACGCTTCTCGAAACGCTTGCGCATCTTTGGGGCGATCATCGGGATGCAAATTCATCGCCCATAAAATTGCTCTTTCGGTACGCAGGCTGACATTTGGGTTATACTGGCGCGGCGGGGTCAATGTGTCCGGATGCATAAAAAGTTCACGAGCCTCAACAGGAGAATGGTTGGTCAACAAATGGTACAGAGTAGCGCCAAAGGCGTAAAGATCGCTGCGTGCATCGGTATGACCGGTATCGCCGCCATATTGCTCGAGCGGTGTATAGAGAGCAGTTCCGCGGCCCTGCAATACCGTGATAGTGACATCATCCGAAGCCAGGATTTTTACCAGGCCGAAATCCACCAGTTTGAGCAGCCCGCTGGGGGTGAGTTTTAGATTGCTGGGTTTGATATCCCGATGCAAAATAGGCGGTTCCTGGCTGTGCAGGTAAGTTAGCGCATCAATGAGCTGGCTGGCCCAGGCCAACACGTCTCGTTCAGGTAAAAATTCTCCTCGCTGGCGCGCTTCGTTCATCAAAGCTCGCAAATCTTTTCCGGGTACAAAATCCATCACCAGGTAATCCCGCCCGCCTACCGAGAAAAAGTCGGACACCTTGGGTAGATTGGGATGATCCAGGCGCGCCAACACGGTAGCTTCGCGCAAGAATTGCTCACGAGCCTCCTTTAGCAGTTGGGCCGGCAGAGTGCGATCGTGTTCAACTTCTTTCAGGGCGCACAGCCGGCCTTCCAGGCGCAAATCATCAGCCAGGTAGATACTCCCCATGCCGCCATGCCCAATAATCCGGTTGATCCGGTAGCGGCTGCGCAGCACTTCGCCTGTCTTAATCGGGGTTGGCATTCCTGGAAATCCTAAAAATCATCAATGTTTCTGTCAATTGTTAAAACCTTCGTAAAATTTAGCAACTGTGATATTATACCTGAGAACCAAGGTAAGCCCCTTCATTGGAGTCCATACAACTATGCAACCTGCAAATCGAGAAGAAATGCCCATCCTGGTAGCCCAAGGCGGCCCGTTAAACGGCCAACGTTGGGATTTGAAGGACGTGTTTATTCTCGGTCGGGATGTCAAATGCGACATCACGATCAACGACCGCCAGGTTTCGCGCCAACATGCCCGCCTGGTGCGGACCGAAGAAGGTATGCAGGTGGAGGATCTGGGCAGCAAAAACGGCACACATCTGAATGGGCAGATCATCGAAAGCGCCGTAACCTTGCAAGACGGCGATATCGTCCAGATTGCTTTGGCGCAAAAATTTATGTTCCTGAGTTCAGACGCCACCTTGCCGCTCGAACTGCAAGGCATCGATTGGCAAAACGCCTCGCAAGAGCCAGCCAGCGATACGCCGCGGCGTTTACGGCTGGACAAGCGTTCTCACCAGGTTTGGCTGCGTTTGGGGCATGCGCCAACTTACAAGGAACAGGAAATCATACCGCCCCTTTCGGTTTCACAATTCCGGATGCTCGAGATGCTGTATGAAAACCAGGGGCAGGTTGTTTCCAGGCGCTCGTTGGTGGAAGCTGTTTGGAGCGAAAAAGAGGCCTATAATGTATCGGAACAGGCCCTGGATGCCCTGATCCGGCGCTTACGCGAGCGCATTGCATCCTTCGACCCACATCACGAATACATCGTAACCGTGCGCGGGCACGGTTTACGCCTGGACAACCCCGGATTATAAAATCAAGTACGTTTACGAGCCCGCAGCCAGATTCTTACGCATCGAGAAGCCCAAAACCTGACGGTTGGCTTGCCGGAAACGCTCAATCATCTCGTGATCACCGCTGGCCTCTACCTGGGATGAAATATTGGCCAACATCTCAATAAAACCATCCCCGATCTGATCGGCGTGAGCTTCTAAAAATTCCTGGCGCTCTGCCTGCGACTCGATTTCAAGAAATTCCTGCACCAAAGCCAGTTCGGGCGGGCTGCTCATCTTTTCGATCATCTCGCTAATCTGGTTCAGTTTTGCAGAACGCTCCAGATTGCCCTGGCGGCGAGCCTCATTGATCGAGTTACTCAACTCTTGCATAAAGAATTCGTCGATGGCCGGGATGCTTTGCAGCAGCGCTTCTTGTAAGTCGCTGGCTTTGAGCATCGCTTCGATCATGTTGCGCGCCTCTTGCTGGCGCGCTTCCATCTGGCGATCGATCTCCTGCACCATCTCCAAAAGCCTGGCGCGCAGTTCGCTTAAGCTCTCTTTTTGTTCTCCAGAAGCATTACCGATGCGTTCACTCAAAAGTTGAAAGAACTGGTAATCCAACACCGGGCGCGCCAGGCTAACCAAGACGCTCAAACGCGTCTCATCCGGCGATTTGGTGAGCAAATCCAAGAAATTCTCGCGGTTGAGGTTTTGCCCCAAGGCTTGCAATTCGTTGATCGCAGATTGGATCTGGGCGGATTGCTCCTGCACCTGGCGACCATATTCGGTGATCGGCAGCAATTTTTTCTGAAGTTCGGCCAGGCGGCGCGCCGATTCCTGGTCGCCGCCAGCCATACCCGCCTCAATCAAGCGATTCATCAACATAAAGAACTCACTATCGATCAGCTTTTCTTCCTGGCTGACTACCTCGGTCAACACGCTGTCATCGGTAATCGTTATCAGCCGGCGCAGCAAGGCGACGCGCTGCTGTTGGGCTTGGATCATTTCTCGTGTAATTCCTTCCGATTCCAAAACGCGTTCCACCATGCCCTGCAGTGTGAGCGCCGATTGCGGATTTAACAAATAGCCCTTGCGCTTTTCTTGCGGCAGTGCGTTGATCACCTGGTTGAGCAAACTTCCTATCATGCGTTCTTGTTCATTGCGTGGCATGCCCATTTCTGGCGGCACAAAGGTCATCAGCAGTTCTTTGTCTGGGTCGTGATACAACAACGGTATCGCTACCATCCCCTGATAGCCGCAGGCCTGGCACTGTAAGACGTTAAAAGCGCCAGACATAAAGCGTTGTTTCGCCGATGGATCTTGAAAGACATCAAAAACCTGATCAATTTCGGCAATCACCGGTTGGCGGCAGTTGGGGCAGTCAATACGAGTTCGTGGCATTCTATTCTCCATTTACTTTGCGCGGCAAGAGCGCAGTAAGATCATAACCCGCCTATTGTACTTCATTTCTCAACCGGTAGGGCTGGGTAATTGGCAGCGAAAAACACAAGCGCGCCCCCTGCCCAGGTTGAGGGTCAACCCAAATCCGGCCTCCATGCGCCTCCACTACCGCCCGCGCCAGGAACAACCCCAGACCAGCGCCCTTGGTGGTGCGCGAAGCCTGATCAGAACGGTAAAAACGGTCGAAAATGAAGGGGATATCGCCAGCATCAATTCCTGGCCCCTGGTCGCTGACGCAGATCACCACCTGCTCGGAACGCACCTGTCCAGTAATATGAATCTCGCCGCCCGCCGGAGAATATTTGATGGCGTTGGAAACCAGGTTCGAAAGCACCTGCGCCAGGCGGTCTTCATCTGCTAACACGATCGGGAAACGCGGCGGAAAATCGACCTGGAAAGTGTGCTGATTGGTTTGTGTGCGAAAGCGTTCGGCAATGCGTTGGGCCAGATCGTTCAAAGCCACATCCGAAAGGTTGATCGAGAGCGCGCCAGCCTGCAAGCGCGAGGCGTCCAACAAATTTTCGATCAAACCGGTCAGGCGGTCGGCTTCTTCCTCGATCACTGCCAGGCTGTCCTGGACAATTTCACGATCCCAAGTCGCATCCTCGCGGCGCAAAGTGCTGACATAGCCTTTAATCAAGGCAACCGGCGTTTTGAGTTCATGGCTGATCACCGAAACAAAGGTGCTTTTCAGTTTCTCGGCCTCGCGGAAGCGGGTGATATCGCGTACCACGGCGATCACATTGAGCAAAATTTCCCCGGACGAACGCAAGGAAGGTTCGCCAGGGGTACGCAGGATCGACGAATCCGTCGAAAGCAAGGGCGAGTAGGTCACTCCGACCGGCAGCGGCGGCAAGCCCGGGCGCACCAAATCACCTTCCACATACAGGGTGGCGTTGGTAGTTAACGGCCATCCATCCGCCTCAGCCTGCTCCAGGCTCAGCCCATCTTTCTGGTAAGCCCAGCGGATGATTTCTGCGTGCTTACGGCCGCGAATTTCGGTTTGCGGCAGCCCCAACATGCGCGCCAAAGCCGGGTTGCAATTTTGGACAGTGTGATCGGCAGACAAAACCAGAATACCATCTGCCACGGCGTCGAGCATGGCAGCCATGCGGCGTTCGTCGTGACTGACACGGGTATAAAGCTGGGCGTTTTGCACGGCGATGGCGGCCTGGTCTGCGAAGCTTTGCAGCAAGGCCGTGTCGTTGGAAGAAAACACGCCCAGGTAATTACGAAAGATGAAGATCACCCCAATCACCTGGCGGCGGGCGATGAGCGGCAAAGCCACCCCGGTCAACAAGCCCAGGCTGGCGGCGCGCGTCAGGCCTTGCAGCAGGCGGTTGATTTCGGGCAGTTCATAACGGCCGGGGTCTTCGTGTTCGGGGATATCGACTAAAAGCGGTTCAAGCTGGCGCAGAAAGGCCGGGGGAATTCCCTGGGCAGCCGCCACCCGCCAGCCCCCCGGCAGTTCTCGCAAAGCGATGATACCGGCCTGGCCAGCCAGCATCTCAATTGAAATATGCAAAATGCGCGCCAACACCTTGTCTAACTCAAGCTCCTGGGTGATGGCGCGCGAGATCTCTAACAAATAATCGCGCTGGCGAACGCGAAAATCAGGCAGCAACGAAGGCTTCCTCCGTCACTTGATGGGCGTCCAATCCTTGCTCGCTGGCGCGCAGCGCCTCTTCGAAGATTTCCATGCCTTCGTCGATTTCGCTTTTGGTGATGCTCAATGGCGGCGCAAAACGAATCACGCTCTTGGCGCATCCTAGCTAGATCAGGCCACGCAAGTAAGCGTGGTGTACAACCTGGTCGCGCAGTTTCGCGGCAGGCTCTTTAGTGTACAAGTCTTTGACAAATTCAACGCCAATCATCAGGCCTTTGCCGCGCACCTGGCCGATTACCGGATGGCGGGCCTGGATCTGCCGCAAAATCCCCATCATATATTCGCCCATTAAGCTGGCGTTTTGCAGATATTCTTCCTCGATCAGTTCAATCGTCGCCAGGGCAGCCGCGCAAGCCAGTGGATTGCCGCCGTAGGTATTGCCATGCGCGCCGCGCTGCCAGTTGAAAATGTGCTCACGGGCAAACATCACACCCAACGGCATGCCCGAAGCGATACCCTTGGCAGAGCAGACAATATCCGGTTCAACGCCGAAATGTTCGATGGCCCACCATTTGCCGGTGCGCCCCATGCCCGACTGAACCTCGTCGGCAATCAGCAGGATATTATGCCGGTCGCACAATTCACGCAATGCCGGGAAGAAGCCCGGGGTCGGCACAACATAGCCTCCCTCGCCCTGGATCGGCTCTAATAAGATCCCGGCTACATTTTTCACCGGCAACAAGCGATCCAGCACCTGTTCTTCAATGTAACGAACTACAGTCACGCCATAATCCTCGCCTGGATTCGATTGCAGAATCGGGCGGTAAGGGTCTGGGTAAGGGACATGCACCACGCCATTCATCATCGGGTAGAAATCGCGGTGGTAAAGCGCTTTGCTGGCCGTGAAACTGACTGCTCCCATGGTACGGCCGTGAAAACCGCCAAAGAAACCGATGAACTCGGTGGCCTGCGTATAATGGCGCGCCAGCTTGATGGCAGCTTCGACGCTTTCGGCGCCCGAATTGGTCATAAATGAAATGGCGTTGTCCATGAAAGGAGCAATCTGGTTGATCTTTTCTCCCAATTCGACCCATTTGGTGTGGTAGAAATCGGAAGAAATGTGGATGAATTTTTCTGCCTGCTCCTGGATGGCTTTGACCACTCTCGGATGGCTATGTCCGGTTGAAACCACGGCAATCCCAGCAGCAAAATCCAGAAAACGGTTGCCATCCACGTCCCAAACTTCCGTTCCTTTGCCATGATCCATTACAAAGGGATAATCGCGAGGATAAGAAGGGGAAATGACATCTTGATCGCGCTTGACGATGGCCCGCGCTTTGGGGCCGGGCAAATTCATCATGACGCCCATAAATTTTTTATTCTCCTGAACCTAGATTGAATTTGGTTTTTCTTACTCAGAGCAAGAGCAAGAATAAAACCGCCACTTTAATGTAGATGAATGCCGGAATTATACCGCGCCCTGGAAGGGAATTACTAGCCCTAAAAAGCAGGAGAGGATGGAATACACGGGAAACAGGGTGACTTTTGGAACCAACACTACGGTATAATCGGTCTTTGTGGCTGCTTCTGATCATCCGCTGGCTGAACAAGGCCGTGAAAAACCCATTTTTTCTTTCGAGGTGATTGCCCAGGATGGGCGCGCTCGGGCAGGCGTTTTGCATACCCCGCATGGCGATATCCTGACACCGGTCTTCGCGCCGGTGGGCACGCAGGCGACCGTCAAAGCAATTACCCCAGCCCAGCTTGAAGAATTGGGCGCCAGCCTGGTGTTGTCGAATACATACCACCTGTACCTGCGCCCGGGCGATGAACTGGTGGCGGAAATGGGCGGGTTGCATCGCTTCATGAACTGGCCGCGCCCAATGCTGACCGACTCCGGCGGATTTCAAGTTTTTTCTTTGGCTGAGGCGCGCAAAATCGACGAAGATGGCGTCACATTCAAAAGCCATATCGATGGCTCGCAGCACCGCCTGACCCCCGAAAAATCGATTGCTATTCAAGAAAACCTGGGCGCCGATATCATGATGGCATTCGATGAGTGCGCCCCGCCCTACGATCGGGAATACAACCAGCGCGCCATGCAGCGCACGCATGCCTGGCTGGAGCGCTGCCTGCTCGCCAAAACGCGCCCCGACCAGGCCCTATTTGGGATTGTGCAGGGCGGCGTCTTCCCCGACCTGCGGGCTGAATCGGCGCGCTTCGTCGCCTCGCTCGACCTGCCCGGCAACGCCATCGGCGGGCTTTCAGTGGGCGAGTCTAAAGAGGAGATGTACGCCATGCTGGACGTGGTCGAAGCGCTGCTGCCAGCCGGGAAACCGCGCTACCTGATGGGCGTCGGGGCGCCCGATGACTTGCTCAACGGGGTGTTACGCGGGATAGACATATTCGATTGTGTCCTGCCCACCCGTCTGGCGCGCCACAACGCTGCCATGACCTTGACCGGGCGCTTGAACCTGGTCAACGCCAGTTTCACCCACAATCAGCGCCCAATCGACGAGAATTGCGCCTGCTACACCTGCCGCAACTTCAGCCGCGCCTACCTGCGCCACCTGATCAACGCCAAAGAGATGCTTTCCGCCACCCTGCTCTCGATCCACAATCTGCACACCTTGCTCGAACTGGCGCGCCAGATGCGCCAGGCCATCCTCGAAGCTCGCTTCGAGAGTTTCATGAAGACTATTTTGATGAAATAATAAGCCCATGTCGCTACTCCAAGCCATCCTACTCGGCATTATCCAAGGCCTGACCGAATTCCTACCCATCTCCAGTTCCGCCCACCTTGTCTTAACACCCTATTTATTGGGCTGGGAAATTCCTGCCCAAGACGCCTTTGTATTTGATGTGCTGGTGCAGGTCGCCACCCTGGTAGGGGTGTTCGCCTATTTCTGGAAAGACTTGCTCGCCATCGCGGGCGCTTTTCTGGACGGCATACGAAAACGCCAACCATTTGAAGAACCGCAGGCGCGCGCTGGCTGGTTCATCCTGCTAGCCAGCCTGCCAGCCGGGGTGGTTGGCCTGGCGATCAAAGACCTGGTAGAGCAAGCCTTCGCCAGCCCGGCTGCCACCGCCGGCTTTCTGCTCATTACCGCCGGGCTATTAGTGGTCGCCGAGCGGGCTGGCAAGCGCCAACGAAGCAGCGAGGAGATGAATTGGATTGACGCTCTGGTGATGGGCTGCGCCCAGGCATTGGCGGTCTTCCCCGGAATTTCGCGCTCCGGGGCGACGATCGCTGGCGGAATGCTGCGCGACCTGAAACGCCCCGACGCGGCGCGCTTCTCTTTCATGATGTCCATCCCGATCATGCTGGCGGCGGGACTCTTGGGGGTCAAAGATTTATTGGAAATTCCACACTTCGCCGACTTGCTGCCGGTTTACCTGCCCGGCTTTATCGCCGCCGCTGTCACCGGCTACCTGGCAATTCGCTGGTTGCTAGGATTTCTGACCCGCCGGCCATTGTATGTTTTTTCGATCTACTGCGCCGCCCTGGCGCTGATCTCGCTGGCGCGGTTGGCGTTCTGACAGGCCTCCCAATTCCACTAATTCATAAAAATTTCTAAAAACGCCCAACCTGGCAACCCGCTTTCCCCAAAAAAAGCTATAATAGTATTGGGGCGAGTGGGTATTCTCTTACGAACTTGTGTGGGGAAATTTCCTGCGCCGAAAGAAAAAAGGGTTGATCTTTTACGGAGGTGTAAATTGTTCAAAGCGTCTTTTTCCCGAATTTTCTCGAAAAGTCTGGTTGGAACTGCCCAGGCCATCTTGATTACCGGCTTGCTGGTTTCCCTGGTCATGCCGGGGATTAATAACCAAGGTGTCCTTGCCGCCGGCGAACTGACCATCCAACCGATTACCTGGAATATCATCGGCCTGGACAGCAACAATGTCAATGTCGGACCGAACCATTTTCCGATTGGGGCGCGAGTGTGTAATACCACTGGCGTCGCTTTGAGTCCTGTCACGGTAACATTCAACTGGTATGATGGCCTCAATAAATACAGCGGCAATGCCTATATCAATCTACGCGGCGGCACCCTGGATGTGGTCAGCCTTTCGCTGCCTGCCAACCAGTGCGAAGACGCCTATTTCGAAGTAGCCGTCACCCGCGATCCAAACGCCTACCGCAAGACGCGCAATTATTCCATCACCGCTCAGTACCTGAGCACCTCCGTCACAACCCCGCAACCGCGCCAGCTGTATGTCGAATACCTGATTTCGCAATCGCGTAACTCTGTAACCGACATGCAAGTCAGCAACGATGGAGTAAGCTTTACCAGCATCCCGAACGGCGGAAGTCTGACTCTAATGGTCGGGCAGACCTACTTCATCAAACTGGTGGGTAAGACCGCCACCAACGGTTACGAGCAAATTGAATCGTTTATCAATTTCCCCAATACAATTTTCCAAGTGCTGTCGGTCGATACGACTTATACGGCAGATACTTCCGCTACCGTAAATCCACCCTATGATCAATTATATGGCGATGGCTGTGTTTGGGAGAATAACCCCTCCAGCCCGAACTATCGCTCGTGTTTAAGCACTGGAAAATTAGGTGGAGATGTGACAGTAACCTACGAGGTCAAGATTATTTCCATGCCCTCTGCGCTGCTGGTCAACCCCGAGCCGCTCAGCACGCTGATCTACGACTTCTCTGGCGCCAGCTACCACTATAACTCCGACTTTGGCGTTTCGACGCGCTATGCCAATATTGTTAACGCCAGCATCGAAAAATCCTTCTCTCCTAAACGGATCCTACCTGGCGGAACTGCCGACCTTACTTTCACCATTCGCAATCCTGGCCCAGAGGCGATTAGCGGCGTAAGCTTCGCGGACACATTACCCTTAGGCACAAGCATTTCATCCACCGCCATCACCTATACCAACTGCGGCTCGCCATCTCCTGCTACTGGATTGTTAACCGTTGGGCAAATCGAACTCAACTTCTCGAATATCACCGTGGCCGGACTGGGCGCTTGCACAATCACCGTAAAAGTCACATCTTTGACAAACAACACCTATCTCAACACCACCGGACCACTGTATATCGGCGATACGAACACCGGCAGCGTGGGCACAGATACATTGGTGGTTTCGTCCATGCCGGCTGCACCTTCTACGTGTGCGACACCTGTAGAAATGGCGCGCTGGGAATTTAGCACCGCAGGATCAACAACATTTTTATCTAAAGCAACAGATGTCTCTTTCGCAAATGCGACATTTAGCGGTACAAGTTCCGGTGTAACTGGTGGAGCTGGCGCTGCTGGCTATTGGTGGGGGCGAGGCTGGATCCAAAACAATAATCCGGCCCCACCAGCTCCAACTGCCAATGATGCTCACTTCCAATTCGCCATTGATACGTCCAATTATGGCGGTGTTTTTATTCAGTTCTCGGCAAGAATCAACGCCAATGGAAACTGGACAGGTACCAACAACAACTTGCGAGTCTGGCACAGTGTGGACAATGCCGCGTTTACATTGGCTGGTACAGACAACACTAACTTATCTACCACCTGGAACCCTTATTCCCGAATCCCTAATACCACTGGTGTTACAAATACTCGATTTCGAATTCAAGGTTACTATGCACACCAATCGCAAGGCGCAGATGCTGAAGTCTGGCTGGACAACGTTGTCATCAGTGGTTGTGCACGCCCATCTCAACAGCCCACCCTTTCCAAAACCTTTTCACCCACCTCCATCCGGCAGGGTGGTTCCAGCACGCTAACCTTCACAATTACAAACCCCAATACGATCTCCCTGGGCAGCGTGGCTTTTCAGGATATCCTGCCGGAAGGGCTGGTGGTGGCCAGTCCCAACGGTTTGAGCGGACCTACCTGTACGACCGGTTCGATTTCTGGCCAAAGCATCAGCGCGATTTCAGGCGAGAGGTTAATCAGCTTGAGCGGCGCAACCCTGACGGCTGGCGCATCCTGTAGTTTCTCCGTCAACGTCCTCGGAGTTACAGCCGGGCAGTATACCAATGTAACCAGCCCGATCGAATCGACCGCCGGAGTAAACCTGACCGCATCGGGATCTGGCAAAGCGAACCTGAATGTGCTCGCCCCGCCAATTATCAGCAAGAACTTCGGCGCAACCAACCTCCTCACTAATGGGACGATCAGTCTGTCCTTCACGATCAGCAATCCCAACAACTTTGCAGACTTGACAGGGGTTGCCTTTACGGATACCCTGCCAGCTGGGTTGTTGGTTGCAGACCCGAATGGCCTTACCGGCACATGCGGCGGCGGCACGATTACAGCCATTGTTGGTTCTGGCAGCATCAGCCTGAGCGGCGCAACACTCGCGGCAAGCGCTTCCTGCACCTTCTCAGTGAATGTGACCGGGACCACGACGGGAGAAAAGGTAAATTCAGTCAAGGTGAGTTCGACCAACGGCGGCGACGGCAACACTTCCACAGCCAGCCTGCTGGTTAGAGCGCCCGTTCCAGGATTAGCGCTCTCGAAAAAAGTTGGTTCAGGCAACCTCATTGACGGGGTGTGGCTGGATTACCTGGTTGACCCGCCTGGACCGGTTTATTATCTCTTCACGATTGAGAACACGGGCGATGTGGATTTCACATCCTTGAATATCTCAGATCCACTGTTGAATCCGGTTTCTTGCACATGGTACAAATACAATCCTACCGAAAATCCTCTGTATATCTCTACGACCACCCTGCCATACGCTTCCGCCGATGGCGACCCGATCGCATACTGTATTGTAGGCCCAGTGAATACTGTAACCGGCATTACAGTTAACACGGCACAGGCCAGCGGAGTATATGGCGGCGTAACTAATTTATCGAATCCCGATTCAGCCACTTACCAGCTCGTTCCAACGGCAATTAGCCTGTCACAGTTTGAAATCACCGCCAACTTTGGCCAGATCACCCTCAACTGGGCCACCATCCTGGAAATCGACAGCCGCGGTTTTAATATCTACCGCGCCACAGACCCGGACGGACCGGCCGTGCTGGTCAACAGCGCTCTGATCGACAGCCAGACCTGGCTGGGCCAATCGATCTCGCCGCCTTATGAATACCAATACATCGATACCGATGTGCTGCCGGGTGTGGTTTATTTCTACTGGTTGGAAGAAATCAGCACCAGCGGCCAACCTACTCTATATGGTCCTGAAAGCGTGCTCAACCCTCACTGGATTTATCTGCCAGCATTGAGAAGGCCGTAACGCCTGATTGTGTAGACTTCGAGACCCGGTTTCTGATGAAACCGGGTTTCTTTTTTCTATCTCCACAACAACCAGATGCGTGCAGAGCGCCTGTCACGTTAAACGAATCCTGATCAAAAGAACTGGCCCAATAATTCCAGAATTCCTGTCAAGACTTACTTTCTCCGCAAGTTGTGTCGCAGTTATTCTATTCATAAAGATTTCTTAAAACTCTTCGAACAACCCCTCACTTTTTTGCATCTTTGGTATTATTCGCTTGATCAAATTTATTCAACCGGCGACATTGTCGATCTTTAAATACCAAATCCAATCGAATGAGAGCCGGAAAAAGTTCTTGTATGATTATTGAGTATCATGAAAAAAAATTCTTACACCCTATTTTCAAGCAAAGGAACCGTTATCGTCGCGCAAATCACCCTGATCATCATTCTTCTGTTTGCGCAATTCAGTTCATCAGCGCCCACCCAGGCCAATTCGAACGCCCCGACTGTCAATGGGTTGTATTACGGCGATGGCGATTTCCAAAGATATATCCTTTACAATACCTCCAATTACGGCAGCGGGTTGTATTATTATCTGGACAACTGGACGCTGTATGTTTCGCTGGTGGTTAATCGCAACGTAAATGATAATGTCTTTGGGAATCGTTCCTACACGCAAAGCGCAGGATGGGGTCCACCTCGTCTCGCCAACCGCTTGATTGACTCAGAGTACGCGGCTTTCAGCTTATCGTGCGGCCCAAACACCTGGCTCTGGCGGCAGGGCTACGCCGGGCAACTGGATAATCCTAAAAACACCACCTATCCGACCTGGTTTTCGAATCATACCGTATCAGGCGGCGGTGGAACCCCCCCTCCAGGGACGGCTTCAAGCAGCTCTTTTGTCTGGAATTTAAATAATTACGCGTCCAACCCCAATCCAGCCTGGAACATGACGGTCAACGGAACCAACATCGGCGACTGGAAATCGCCCTTCTCAGCCGCCGCTCCGAACCAGGTCATCGGGTTGGACGGCTACCCGGCAACCGGCGCGATTGTCTACAGCTCCGTCTACCAATGGGAATGGCCGATGGTATATGAATGGTCGGTGGACCTGGCAGCCATTTGCGGTCAGAATCCGCTGTTTGTTTTCTCAGGCTCATCCCACCATTCCCCAGCAAAAAATGGCGTCGATAATGACAATTTCCCCGAGCCAGAACCAGGCGATGACGGCGATCCTACTTTTTTGTTGACCGATTTTGGCGACCTGCCAGCTGTTTATAAGACGATGCTAGAAGACAACGGCGCCCGTCACACCATTGTTGTCAACAGCGCATTTTTAGGCTTACAAGCGCCTGACGCCGAGAGCTTCGCCCAACCCAGCACCAACGCCAAAGGAGACGACATCCTGGGGAGCAACGACGAAGACGGGGTGGTTTTCTTTTCGCCCTTCATGCCCGGTCACCAGGCGCTGATCCAGGTCACTGCCGGCGCGCCGGGTTACCTGAGCGCTTTCATCGATTTTAACAACGACCTCACCCTGGACCCGGTAACGCTCATCTCCGCCTCCGGACCGGCGCCGGTAACTGCTGGGATTATTGGCGATACCTATCTGGCAGCTGCCGGCGTTTACACCCTGCGCATCAGCGTTCCCGCGAACGCCAAAGGATTGATGTATTCTCGGTTTCGGATTACAAATTCCGCCGGACAGGGCGGCAACAGTCCTTTTGGATTGGCGTCGAGCGGCGAAGTGGAAGATTACACCCTTTCCACCATCAAAGGGTTGGTCTGGAATGATTTCAATCGCGACGGCTATAAAGACTTCAACGAAGAAATACTGCCATTTATGCCAGTAAAACTGCTGAAAGACAATGGCGTTCCCGTTGTAGACGCCTCCGGCGCGCCCATTGTAAAGTCTACTGACGAAAACGGCGCTTATGAATTCCCTGGGACGCCCCCTGGAAGCTACAGGCTGGAATTCGTCGCCCTGGAAGGTTACCAAATATCGCCAAAGGTGCCAGGGGGCGATAATATCGCCGACCCGCTGTCCGGCAGGACCACAGTTGTCTCACCAGCCCCAGGCGTGGCAGTCACCGGGCTGAACGCTGGTTTGTACGAAGTTCCGACGGCAATCTCCCTGGCCAGCATAGAAATATGCGCTGCTTTCGACCAGGTAACCCTCAGTTGGAGCACCCTCCTGGAAATCGACAGCCTGGGTTTCAACATCTACCGGTCAACAGATCCAGATGAGCCAGGGGTGATGATCAATTCCGATCTCATTCCCAGCCAATCCTGGCTTGGAGTAGCGATATCGCCGCCCTTTTCCTATCACTTCACCGACCCAAATATCGAACCCGGTATGACCTATTTTTACTGGCTGGAAGAAGTCAGCACAGATGGGAGATCCACCCTCTACGGCCCCGAGCAAGTTCTCAACAACTACCGCATCTTCCTGCCCACCCTGCGGCGACCGTAACAATTGCCCTTCATATGAAAAACCGGCTTCTCTCCGAAGCCGGTTTTTTTTATGCTTTACCAGCGAATAACACTACCACAATATGTTGGTTTAAAAATTCAAAAGGATCGTTGGAAGAGCGGCGCACCAGTTGTCCCAGGGTGTAGCCGCCAAAAATGGGCGTTTGCGCGCCGATGACGTCTCGCACGGCTTCAATTTCTCCCTGCGGCTGCAGTTCGAGCATCACTTGCCAGGCGACATCGACCAGCAGCAAGGCAGCCACCGGTTGGGCGTCTCCCAACATGGCTTTGGCCTGCCCGGCAGCCTGACGAGCGGCCTGCTGGCAGCCATCGATCGTTCCGATCATCAAGTCGACCAGCGCGCCTTCTGCCAGCCGGCTGTTCATGCGCAAACTGCCATCTGCCTCCATGCGCAAGGGAGAACGAATCTGCAACGCCTGACCGGGCTGGCCATGAACTCCCAGCGGATACTGGCGCACGAGATCGTTCAAAGGCGGGAAAGACCAATCGCGGGCCGGGAAACCAAACCAGCGAGCGTAGATATGGCTGGCGGGTTCATCGTCCAGCATGCGCACCCACTGCCCCTGGACACGCGTCAAACGCGCCAGCGCCCCCACCGGCCGCCATCCATGCGCCGCGCCCACGCCTATAGCGATCTCGCCGCTCAACAGCATACCCGCCAACCCACCGCTGCCGGACTGACGCCCGCCGATCTGGTAAGTGCGGCCGCGGTTGACCTCACCGCCAGCCAGGCAGCCTGCTACCACGAAGTTCCCCGCCGCCAGGTACTCACCAAGCAAGCTGGCGTCGCCGTTCAAACCATCCGCCGCCAGCAATAATACTGACGATGATTCGGCTGGGGGGTTTAAGACATGCAGCATGTTTTGGATGGCGCTGCGGCTATCCTGGTTAAAATCAGGCCACCAACCGGCGCGGCCTTGCACGCCTTCCCCGGCAAACAAAGCCGCCACAACCGAGCGCCGGCTGCGCCCTGCAGGACTGAGTTCTGCGGAAGTCGAGAATCCGAGCAGTGGAAGATCGCCCAGGGTTTCCAGCGCCCCGCCTAACACTTCTTGAATTGGATAGGCGTAGGAAGAAATCAGCCACCCAAAAGCCGGGCGGGCGGTTTTTCCCAGGCCTTCCATGGCCTGCTGGACGGATTCTACACCGGCCTGGTGG
>JAGUYW010000086.1 GCA_020061105.1 Anaerolineales bacterium
ACGTCCAAGTACACCAGTGAGTGGATCTAGATACATGCTCCCCTACATAACCAGAATTATTCATCTCCAGTAAGTAAACGAATCTTTTTCCAGGGCGGCGCATTGCTTTCATCTGCCAGAATGGCGCGCAGCTCATAGATCTGATCACGCAGCGCCGCTGCCTTCTCGAACTCGAGCGCTTTTGCGGCTTCCTTCATATTCTTTTCCAACTCGTTGATTAACCGAGGCAAGGCTGCAATTGAATCGGAGCCAAGCAACCCACCAGCCTTGCCAACATGATAGTGCGCTTGAGGTTCCGCCACTACCTTTCTCGAAAGTTGATCAGTCAGGTCGCGAACGGCTTTGAATATTCCTACGGGTTGGATACCGTGTTCATCATTATACTTGATTTGCTTGGCGCGCCGGCGGGTAGTTTCATCAATCGCCCGGCGCATTGAAGCGGTTATTTTATCAGCGTACATGATGACCTTGCCATCCACATGCCGCGCCGCCCGGCCAATCGTTTGCACCAGGGCTGTTTCCGACCGCAGAAAGCCTTCTTTGTCAGCGTCCAAGATGGCTACCAGCGAGACCTCAGGCAAATCCAACCCT
This sequence comes from Anaerolineales bacterium, assembly GCA_020061105.1. Classification (GTDB taxonomy): domain Bacteria; phylum Chloroflexota; class Anaerolineae; order Anaerolineales; family UBA4823; genus JAGUYW01. The sequence continues at coordinate 592 of JAGUYW010000086.1, forward strand.
TCTCGCAACAGATTGATGCCTACAACCACATCAAAGACACCCAGGCGTAGATCGCGTAAGATACCCACTCTTTCCAGCGTATCGATCTCCGAATGCAGGTAATGAACCTTCACACCCAGTTCCATCATATAATCGGATAGCTTTTCGGCCATACGCTTGGTAAGGGTGGTGACCAACACGCGCTGTCCCTGCTCCACCCGCAAACGAATCTCTTTCAGCAAATCATCGACCTGGCCTTCAATTGGGCGGATTTCGACTGCGGGGTCGACCAGGCCGGTCGGGCGGATAATTTGCTCAACAACTTGATCAGCAAGTTGCAATTCGTAGGCAGACGGAGTCGCTGAAGTATAGATTGTATAACCCATGCGGTTCTTGAATTCGTCAAAAGTGAGCGGGCGGTTGTCCAGCGCTGAAGGCAGTCGAAAACCATATTCAACTAAAGTTTGTTTTCGCGATCGGTCGCCATTGTACATGCCGCGAATCTGCGGCACACTCATGTGCGATTCATCGATCACCAGTAGATAATCGCTAGGCAAATAATCCATCAATGTCCAGGGCGAAGTTCCCGGAGGGCGTTGGTCGAGGTGCCGCGAGTAGTTTTCGATGCCAGAGCAATATCCCACTTCCCGCAGCATCTCCAGATCATAGGTGGTGCGGCTCTCCAGGCGCTGCGCTTCGAGCAGACGTTCGTTTTTGCGCAGGTAAACCAGGTGATCGACCAGTTCCTGTTCGATCCCAGTAATTGCCAGTTTCAGTTTTTCTTCTTCCGTGATGAAATGTTTCGCCGGATAGATTGCTATTGATGGAAGCTGTCGTTTCAACTCTCCGGTCAGGCTGTCGAATTCAATGATGCGCTCTACTTCGTCGCCAAAAAACGTAATCCGGTAACCGATGCGATCCTGGTAAGCCGGGATCACATCCAGGCTATCGCCGCGCACCCGAAAGACGCCAGGGCGCAGTTCCAGGTCGTTGCGCTGATAATGCCCCTCGATCAACTGGCGCAACAATGCATTGCGCCGGTAAATCTTACCGCTTTCCAAATTGATGACAACCCGCCCGTAAGCCTCCGGATTGCCAATACCATAGATGCAGGATACCGAAGCAACAATGATCACATCCCGCCGCGACATTAGCGCGGTGGTTGCCGCCAGGCGTAATCGCTCGATTTCTTCATTGATATCAGCATCTTTTTCGATATATAAATCCTGGCGCGGCACATACGCTTCTGGTTGGTAGTAATCGTAGTAGGATACAAAATACTCGACAGCATTGTTGGGAAAAAACTCTTTGAACTCAGCATAGAGCTGCGCTGCCAGGGTCTTATTATGCGCCATGACCAGAGCTGGTTTTTGCACCTTTTCGATTACAGAAGCGATGGAAAAAGTCTTGCCGGTGCCGGTTGCGCCCAATAAGACCTGGTCGCGATAGCCTTTTTCGATGCCTTCGACCAATTGGCGAATTGCCTCAGGTTGGTCTCCCGTAGGTTGGTAAGGGGCGTGTAGCTGGAATTCCATGTCTGGATTATACTACTGCCCAGCGACTAGCGGGCTTTTTGCAAACTTTCCGATAACTTTTGAGCCAGTCCCAGAACATGCGGCTCTTCCAAAATGTTGTAATGCGCCCCAGGTACAATCTGTACATCTACGCCGCCCTGTGCAAACTGTCCCCAACCGAAATCATACACCATCGCCCGGAATAAAGGCATGCGGCGGATTCGAAAGAGCGTCACCCACCCAGGATACAATGGCGTGCGGTATTCCCATAAAGCCCGCAAATGCAAATCCATCAGCTGCTTGTGAGGCAAAGACTCCGTGCGCACCTGGTCGCCAATGATGTCCCAGGGTGTAATTTCAACCGGGCGTCCGAGCTTACCAGCCAACTGCTTTCCGGTCAGGCGCAATTTGCGCCGCAACACGATGGCAATCTCGCCGGAACGCAAGAACTCAATCAGCCACAGCGGCAGGTTGCGCAGAAAATCCCAAAGGCGCGGACGAGGTGGGCGGCCTTGCTCTCTAAGAAACCGGCGCGGCGGCGAACTATCCATCAAAGCTACCAACCCCACGGTTTCCCCTTGCTGGTGAAGTTGGTAAGCCATTTCATAGGCCACTACCCCACCAAAACAATACCCGCCCAATTGATACGGTCCATGCGGCTGAACCTCGCGGATCACTTCGATATAGTAAGCAGCCATTTCTGGAATGCTGGCATGCGGGGGGTTCACTCCATCGATCCCACGCGCTTGCAGCCCGTAAAAAGGCCGGTCTTTGCCCAGCCTGGCAGATAACTCAGCAAAATTAATCACCTCGCCGCCAAAATTATGCACGCAGAAGAAAGGCGGATGGCTGCCATGCGGTTGGATTGGCACCAGGGTCGCCCAACCTTGTGGGTCTGGCGCTTGCCGGAGATGCTCCGCCAAATCTGCAATCGTTGGAGATTGGAATAAACTCGCCAAAGGCAAGCGCGCTCCCAAATACTGCTCAATGCGACCAAATAGACGCGCCGCCATCAGCGAGTGCCCACCCAGGTCGAAGAAATTATCGTGAATCCCGATCGGCTTTACGCCCAGAGTCGTCTCCCAGATATAAACCAGTTGGCGTTCCAGGGCATCGCGCGGCTCATCTTGCTGGGCCAACCGCTCAGCAGATTCCAGCTGGGGAGCCGGCAGGCGTTGACGATCTAATTTTCCATTGGCATTAACTGGCAGTTCATCCAAAAAAACAAAAGCCGATGGAATCATATAGGCGGGCAGGCGGTTTTTCAAATATTCGCGCAGCGTTTTGGTTCCTTGTCGTCCGGCAGAACGCGGCGTGATGTACGCCGCCAGGCGCTTTTCACCCAACGCCCCATCTCCAGCCTGCTCATCCATCACCAACACTGCCACCTGTGCCACAGACGGGTGGCTGAGCAGCGCAGCCTCGATCTCTCCCAGCTCTACCCGGAAGCCACGTAATTTGATTTGCGTATCCACCCGCCCGACGAATTCTACGCTGCCATCGTTAAGAAAACGCCCCAGGTCGCCGGTTTTATATAGTCGCTCCTGCCCAGACGGATCAAAAGGACTGCAAATAAAACTCTTTTGCGTAAGCTCCTGGCGCTCGAAATACCCTGTCGCTAAACCATCGCCTCCCAGGTACACCTCGCCCACCACGCCTGGCGGCGTCGGGTTAAGATAACTGTCTAGAATATACAACGTGCTGTTGGCGACCGGTTTACCAATCGGGATCGTGGTCGCCCCTTCCGGAACTTCATGAATCCAATGCCAGGTGCTGAAGGTGGTATTTTCAGTCGGGCCATACACATGCAGCAGGCGCTGCGGCGGGCCAGCCTGTAAGACCTGGCCCACCCAATGCGGCGTCACTGCCTCGCCGCCAAACATCACCTGCCTCAGGCTGGAAAAGCCCCCCGGCGCAGCCGCTGCCACCTGGTTAAAAAGAGCCGTGGTCAAGAAGAGTACATCGATCTTATCCCGCTGTAAGGCCTCCACCAGTGTAATCGGCGAGAGCAAGGTTTCCTGCGATATGCCCACCAGGCAAGCGCCATTCAGCAGCGTTCCCCAGATTTCAAAGGTCGCCGCGTCAAAGGCGGCATTGGAAGCCTGCGCCACCCGGTCACCCGGCCCCAACGATACATAGTCGGTATTCAGCACTAAGCGTGTAATCGCCCGGTGTGGAATGCAAATGCCTTTTGGCGTTCCCGTCGAACCAGAAGTGTACATGATATAGGCCAACCGATCGGCCGGTGCAGGTGTATTTTCATCACGCTGAGGTTTGCTCGTCAACTTTTCCGTATCTGGCTTCGAACTTCCTTCCGTCTCGCCAGCTATAATGATTTGATCGCCCTCCAAGAGGATCGTCTTCAAGGTCAAATTCTTAAGATCGCTGGCAGGCAAGACACTCAACCAACGCTTTTGACTGATCAAAGCCGGTACCTTCGTATCGCGCAACATGAAACCCAACCGTTCAGCCGGGTAAGTAGGGTCAAGCGGAACATAGGCTGCGCCAGCCTTCAAGATCGCCAGCATGGCGACAACCATCTCTAAAGAGCGCTCCATACACACCCCCACCAGGTCGCCCTGCCCTACTCCCAGGCGGCGCAAAACCAGCGCTGCCTGATCGGCGCGCTGATTAAGCTGTGCATAGGTCGCTTGCGCGGCGCCGAAAACGACTGCCAGGGCGTCAGGTGTGCGCGCCGCTTGAGCTTCGAACAATTCGTCCACAAATGCCTGGCGCGGGTAATCCGTTTGGGTAGCGTTCCACTCAACCAGAATTTGTTTCTGCTCCTCGGCTGCAAGCAAAGTGAGGCGATCGATATATTGATCGGGGTTATCGACAATCGCTTGCAGTAAATTTTCAAAATTGCGCACGATGCACCCGATAGTTTCCGGGGCGAACAAGTCTGTGTAATAAAGCAGCCGGCCCCGCAAACGTTTCTCGCTCGACCAAACAAATACAGTCCATTCAAAATGGGCGCGGTCCAGCTGGCGCGTTAGCCGGGACACCTGCAACCCTTCCAGATTTGGCTGCTGCCCCTCGACATTCTGCATTGCAAACATCACCTGAAAAAGCGGCGAACGACTCAGATCACGCACCGGGCTGAGGATGTGCACCAGTTGTTCAAAAGGCAAATCCTGGTGGTCAAAAGCCTCCAGTGCAGTCTGGCGCACCTTTTGCAGAAACTGGCGGAAAGTGGGTACGCCGGAAAGATCGCTGCGCAGCACCAGGGTATTGACAAAGAAACCAATCAGCCCTTCCAACTCGACCAGACGGCGGTTGGCGATGGGTGTGCCAACCAAAATATCTTCCTGCCCAGAGTAACGATACAATAACACCTTCAAAGCCGCCAGGAGCAGCATGAAAGGGGTCACGTTTTCCGTGCTGCACAGCTGGTTCAATTTCTTGCTGAGAGTCTCGTCTAGCTCGAAATCCTGGTGAGCGCCGCGGTAGGTTTGAATGGCTGGACGAGGATAATCGGTTGGCAAGGCCAATGGTGTAAGCTGTCCGCCCAGCTGGGTTTTCCAGTATTCTACCTGCGCTTGCAGGCGCTCCCCCTGTAACCAACCATGCTGCCAGGCCGCGTAATCCACATATTGCACCGGCAGTTCAGGCAACGGCGAGAGAGCGGAAAGGCCGTCTGATTCCTCCCTGCAATAGGCGTTATACAAACTGGAGAGTTCGCGGCTGAAGACACCCATCGACCACCCATCAGTCACCACGTGATGCATGACAACCTGGAAAATAGCCTCCTGGTCAGACAGGCGCGCCAGAGCAAAGCGAATTAAGGGGCCTTGCGCCAAATCGAAGGGGCGATCATTGATCTCCTGCAACCATTGAATGGCTTGCTGCTCCCGTTCGGCAAGCGGAGTCTGGCTGATTCCAAGCTGTGCCAGTAAACTTTCCGATTGCACCGCTTCCGCCCCAGGGAGATGCGGGTGAATGATTTGGATTAATTCACCATCTCGCTCAACCAAAGTCGTGCGCAGCGCCTCATGGCGGCGAATGATTTCCCCCAGGCTGTGTTCTAAAACGGAGATATTCAACACGCCTTGCAGGCGAAAACGGCTTGTTACATGATATACCGTGCTGCTCGGATCAAAGCGTTGGATGAACCACAGCCGTTGCTGTGCATAGGAAGCCAGAAAAGGATCTTCCCTGGGAAGACGATGGATTGCCGGCAAGGCTTCTTGAATACTCTCAAGATAAGCCAGGATCTCTGCCTTACGGTTGACAAGCTCCTGGCGAAGTTCAGGGGTCAAGACTCCACCTGGAGCGTTATACTTCAGGCGACCATCCTGGGCATACAGGTGGATATCCAGGCTGCGTAAGTGGGTCAAAAATTCAACCAGGTTCATAGCTCGCCTATTTCACGTTCTGAATCGGAAAGGCTGGTGGACGGGCCGTTGCCAGTCAGGCGCAATATTTGCGCAAAATCGACTAACCTGGGGGCGTCGAAAATCGTCCGCAGCGGTAAGACAATTTGATGTGTTTCCGCAATGCGCGCCAACATCCGCATGGCCAGGAGCGAATGTCCCCCGATTTCGAAGAAATGATCTGTCCGGCTGACCTGCGGACGTCCCAACACTTCAGCCCATATTTCAGCAAGCTGGCGCTCAACTTCACCCTGCGGCTCTGCAAACTCGGACGAAAAACCGGTTTCCAGATCGGATAACGGCAGCGCAGACAGGGCCTTTCGATCGACTTTTCCACTGCTGTTGGTGGGCAAGTTCTCCAGGAATACAAAGCCGCTTGGATGCATATGCTCTGGTAGCCAGGCTTGCAGGTGGCGACGCAATTCTTGCGCCCGAATCGTTGAATGATCCGGTGAATCGAACGCAACATAGCCGATCAACACTTCGCCCAACAGATCCGATGGGGACATCAGGACAGCAGCTTGCTTGACCGCCGGATGCTTTTCCAAGACAGCCTCAATCTCTCCAAGTTCGATGCGATAGCCGCGTAGTTTAACTTGCTCGTCAATGCGACCTAAGAATTCCAGGTTGCCATCTGGCAGATAGCGAACCAGATCGCCGGTGCGGTACAAGCGCTGTCCCTTCATATTCAAATCTGTAAATGGATTCGGGACAAATTTCTCGCCGGTCAGGTGCGGTCGGTTAAGATAGGCGCGCCCCAAACCGGCGCCGCCCAGATACAATTCACCCGGCGCGCCCTGCGGGACAGGCTGCAAGCTGCGATCCAGCACATAAGCCTGGACGTTGGATATCGGGCGACCGATCGGTGTATGCTCTACCGGACTGCCAGGCAAGCAAACCCAGAAGGTAGTATCGATACAGGCTTCGCTGGGGCCATAAAGATTCACCAACACGGGTTTAGGCAGCACAGCAAACAAGCGCTGCGCCAGGTCGGGAGTCAATGCCTCGCCGCCGCACAACACAATGCGCAAAGAATCGCACTCAACAAAACGTTTTTCTGCCAGCAACAGGCGCAATTGGGTGGGGACAAGTTGAATCACCGTGACCTGTTCTCTTTGAATCAACTCCGTCATATACAAGGGGTCGCGATGGCCTTGTGGAGCAGCCAATACCAGGGTTGCGCCGAAGGACAGGCACGAAATATATTCCCATATCGATGCGTCAAAGGTAAAAGGCGTTTTAAACAACACCCTGTCGCTGGCTTGCAATTGCAGCAGGTCTTGCATCCAGTAGGTGTGATTGAGCAAGGCGCGTTGAGGAATTCCCACCCCTTTCGGTTCGCCGGTCGAGCCAGAGGTATAGATTACATATACCAGGTGTTCTTCGCCTGCGGTTGGCGGCAGATTTTCAACTGGTTGGCTTGATAACTGAGCGGTAATATCATCGAGGCATAATACTTTTAATGATTGTTTTCTCAACCAGCCATCCGAGCCATCCAACTGCTGCGCCAGAGCATCGATAGTGATCAAAATCGAAATTTGAGCATCTTGCAAGATAAAACGTAAACGCTCAGGTGGAGATTGTGGATCTAAAGGCACATAAGCGCTGCCAGCCTTGAGCGTCGCCAGGATAGCAGCGACTAACTCGGGAGAGCGCTCCAGGCAAATCCCCACCAAAACATCTGGACCGGCGCCATTGGCCTGCAGAATACTCGCCAGGCGGTTGGCAGCCATGTTGAGTTCAGCATAACATAAGCGCGCTGAAGAACAGGGTTTTCCCAACCAGGCCGCGCTTTCTGGCAATAAGGGTTTCCCTACGATGGCAATTGCCTGCGGCGTTCTGGCAGCCTGGCTTTCGAAAAGCTGTACCACCGGATGTCCCGTTGGATAGTCGACCTGGGTGCGATTGCGCGCAATCAGTAAATCTTCACGCTCCATCGGGGAAAGCAGCGGCAGCAAGTTCACAGGCTGGTCGGGATCAGCAACGATGCCTTCCAACAGGATGCGAAAATGTTTAACCAACCGTTCGATCGTAGAAACAGAATACAATTCGCTGCTATATTCAATATTCCCCTCGATCAATTCAGGCGATTTTCTATTGAAGCCCATATTCAAAGTCAGATCAAAGGGCGATGTCAGATCATTCACGGGGAAGAAGTCAACCAGAACACCCGGTAAAGTCCAAGGGGCAGTAGATCGAATATTCCAGGCGAACATCATTTGAAATAGAGGCATCCGATTGGGCTGGCGCACAGGGTTCAATTCTTGTACCAGTTTTTCGAAGGGCACATCCTGGTTAGCCAAAACACCCATAAATGCCTGGCGCAACCGCACCAACAATTGAGCGAACGAGGGTTGTCCAGATAAATCCGTGCGCAAAGGCAACGAATTCGCCAGCGGGCCGATCATACCCTCAGTCTCAATCTGCTGGCGATTGGCTGTCGAAAAGCCCACCAGGATATCTTCTTGGCCGCTGTAACGGTAAAGCAGCATGTTGAAAGCCGCCATAAACAGCATGAAAGGTGTAACTTTCTCGCGCTTGCACAGCGCCATGAGCGCCTGGCTCAACGCCTGCGGCAAGCTAAAATGCACCTTCGATCCGTGATAAGACATACGCTCGGGACGCGGGAAATCGCCAGGCAATTCTAAAATCGTTGACGCTCCGGTTAAATACTTGCGCCAAAATTCTAGTTTTTTCTGAAGGTGATCTCCTTGCAACCACTGACGTTGCCGGTTTGCATATTCAGAAAACTGGAGTGGCAGATCCGGCAAAACCGCTCCATTATCCTCAGCCTTCGCATGGAAATAAGCTTCATAAAGTGCAGCCAATTCTTTATAAAACACTCCCCATGACCAGCCATCCGAAATTATGTGGTGCATCCCTACAAACATAATAAATTCGAGTGCGTCTAGCTTAACCAGCAGCAGTCGCAGCAGCGGGCCTCGTTCCAAATCGTACGGTTGGCGCGCCGCTTGAAGCAAAGTGTCTTGAATCACGAGCTGCCGGTCCATCTGGCTATCAAAACTGGAAGAAAGATCCACAACCTTAAACCAGGACTGTTCAGGCAAATCGGTCTGCGGGGAATGAATAACCTGCCAGACTTCTCCATCTTCTTCGGTCATGGTGGTGCGCAAAATCCCATGACGACGGATCATTTGCCGCATTCCCCAACCCAAAGCAGATAGATTAAGGTTTCCTTTCAAGTGATAGGCGTTCGAAACATTATAGGCAACGCTTTGCGGGTCAAGTTTGTACAGGAACCACAAACGCTGTTGGGAAAACGACGCCAGGGCGCGACGAGCTCCGCTTTGATGGTGCGCCTGCTCGATCCAATCAACCTGATCAGGCGAGGTTTCCTCTTTGTTAACCAACAAGCTCTCGACCAGAATCGCAAACTCAGCAATCGTTGGTTCACGAAAAAGGGCACTGAGTGGGACTTCAATTTCAAAAACAGCCTGCACCTGGGAGATCAGGCGGGCGCCAAGCAATGAATCGCCGCCCAAATTGAAGAAATTTTCGTGGATTCCGATTTTTCCACCAGCCCGCTCTGCTAAAATATCTTGCCACAGGGTGACCAGCATTTCTTCCACGAAGTTGCGCGGCGCCGCATAGGTAGCCAGCAATTGCTCTTGAAGCAAATCGTAAAGACCGATGCGTTGCAGTTTGCCGGTTGGGCCGGTAGGGATTTTTTCGACAAAAACGATCCGGCGGGGAACCTTGAAATCGACCAGGCGTTGAGCAGAATATTGGCGCAACTCTTTCTCACTGGCAGACGCCCCGGGATGTAGAACGACCGCGCAGGCCACATCTTCACCCAAAGAGGCGTGCGGCATGGCAAACGTCACAGCCTGGGCAACCGCCGGATGTTGTAAAAGCATTTCATCCACTTCGCGCGGAGTAACTTTCTCACCGCCGCGATTGATGATTTCCTTCAATCTACCGGTAATGTAAAGATAGCCTTCGTCATCCAGGCGTCCTTGATCGCCAGTACGAAACCAGCCGTTTGTAAAAGCGGTTTGATTGCCTCCCGGATTATTCAGGTACCCAGACATGACATTTTCCCCACGGATGACAATCTCACCTGGTGTTCCAGGCGGCAGGAAGTTACCTGCCTGATCCAGTATCGCTACCTGCGGTCCAGCGGGCAATCCCACCGATCCCGGTTTACGAGCAGCCGGCGGCAAAGGGTTGCTCGCCATCTGGTGAGCCGCTTCGGTCATCCCGTACGCCTCAATCACGGGCGCCCGGAAAACACGCTCCAGTTCAGCCATCACTACTGGAGCCAAAGAAGCAGAAGAAGAACGCACAAACCTGAGTTGGTTGCGCTGGATGGTATCTTGGCGCTGGCTGGCGGCGTTGAGAATGGCCTGGTGCATCGTCGGCACAGCGGTGTACCAGCTAGGTTTAAATTCATCCATCCAATCAAAAAAAGCCTCGGTCTGTAAACCAGGGCTGCATACCAGGCTGCCCCCGGCGACGATTGTCGCCAAAACTGCCGCCATCAATCCATGAATATGAAAGAGCGGCATAATGTTCAAACAGCGGTCTTTGTCCCCCAACTCCAGGGTATGGCAGATATGCCTTCCAGAAGCGCAGATACTGGTCTGAGTCAAAGGCACCATCTTGGGGCGTGAAGTCGTACCAGAAGTATGCAAAATCAGCGCAATGTCAGCCTCGCTGGCAAACCCCATGCGAGCTTCTCGTGACTGAGCCTCACCCTCTATTTGAAACATCCCGGCCTGGCGCTGGGGCGTTATTTCCAAAACTGGGATGTCACGCTGGCTGGCAGCCTGGCGGATGTGGGAATTCATTCCTTTCAGGGTAACCACAGCGCGGGCTTGTAGATCAGATAGATAAAAATCGAATTCAGCAACCCCGTAAGCCGGGTTCAGCGGGGCGCTAACCGCTCCCGCAGCAATCGACAAGAAAGCGACCGCCATCTCAGGACCGTTGGGTAACACAATCGCTACCCGATCATCACAGCCGATCCCCAATTGGTTCAAGCGCTGCACCATGCGGCTCACTTGCTCAAAAAGCTCGCCATAGGACAACGCCACTCGCCCCGGGGCTAAAATAGCCGGAGCATTGGGCAAGGTTTCCGCGCGCCATGCCAGTAGTTTGCTAATCGTCAAAGGTGAAAAATGTTTCATCTATGCCCAGCGATTATACACTAAACCAACCTGACAACGCTCAATCGTCAATTGACTTTTAGCTTGTTTCTGGGTATGATGGTTCTACCCAGGCCGGTCGGGTGATCGCTGCAGGTTGCCTGGCAATCTGCAGAGGAAAGTCCGCACTCCACAGGGCGCGACGCCGGGTAACACCCGGGGCGGGGTAACCTGCCGGATCGGGCCACAGAGACATACCACCAGAGCATGACTCTGGTAAGGGTGAAAAGGTGGTGTAAGAGACCACCGGCGGGCGCAGTAATGCGCCCGGCCAGGCAACCCCCGTCGGGAGCAAGGCCAAGCAGGGATTACAGGCGGCCCGTCTGGCTGCTTCTTCGGAAGCGCACATCCCGGGTAGGCTGCAAGAGCCGCGCGGAGACGCACGGCCCAGATAGATGATCGCCGGGCGGAGGTTTACCTCCGCTTACAGAATGCGGCTTATAGACCGGCCTGGGAAAATGCTGGATTGTTTTTGTAGCCAGTTGTCGGTGGGGTCGATTCTCGCCGCTTACATCATCTACCTGCTGGGAAATGGATTGGCCTCCTGGGCTGTTAGCGCCAACCCGTTTTTTCATCGGAATCGCGCCTGCAAACCGATCGCCACCAGACCGTGACCCACTCTGGTCCTTACCGTTACGTGCGCCATCCCGCTTATCTGGCAGCGATTTTGTTCTGGCCGGTGACAGGCATTCTGCTCGAATCCGTGTGGGCAGTGATCCCCGGCCTGTTGGCAGCGCTGATGATGTTGGTAAGCCCAGTTTACGAAGATCGTATGCTACTCGCTGAACTTCCCGGCTATCAATCATATGCCCAACAAGTGCGATTGCGCTTATTTCCCGGAATCTATTAACCAGGACCATTTTTTGTGCATCTCATCATTCACTTGCTAATTTACAATCTCGTCCTTTCCATCCTGCTTTACGCTTCGCTGGCCTACAACCCGCGCATGTGGCTGCACCGCATGCCGCCCGAGGTGATCAAGAAAGTCCCGCCCAAAACACCCGCCGAAAAACGCTTGCTCCTCACCCCAGCTTTATCATCATTTCCGGGACAGAACGCCAGGACTACGCCAATATGAAATACCATCTGATTAGCGGAGTAAAAGGTTTGGGATTATCGATCATCTTCTCTGGCATTCTGGCTGCGCTCCTGATATTGCTCTAGCTCCCGGTACGAGGCGCTCTTTTCTCCCCTTCAAAGCATCAACCTGGCTGTTCTACATGCGGGGTATTTGCGCGGCAAGTGCAGTCCAATCAGTTGCCTTATAGCCATTCTAATGATACGATAGAAACGGCGATGGTCGATCATAGGGATTTGGGCTGCGCCATCCTGGTTGGTTGTGGGATGGGAGCCTCAGCCTTCGAGGCCGGCCAATTGGCGATATATTCCTCAAAATAATTGGAGCATGGTCAATGAAACAAAAACCAGAGCAAATCTCACGCGCCGATGCTTTGACCAAAAATACCCCAAAGTCAGCGAACGGAAATCATGTACCCCTGTTGGGTGAAACATTTTATAAAATTGAAAATTATGATGCCATGCCTCCGTTTTTGGTGAGCATCGTCAGCAGCGATAATCACTGGCTTTTTATCTCTTCCAATGGGGGGCTCTCTGCGGGTCGGGTCAGCGCTGAGCACGCCCTCTTCCCCTACTATACAGAAGACAAATTAGCGGACAACAACGAAAATACAGGCAGTAAAACGATCTGCCGGGTAACCAGAGACAACCAAATTTGGGTATGGGAACCGTTTTCTACCTGCCAGCATGGAGGATATGACCTCCAGCGAAATCTTTATAAAAACGATTGCGGTACGGCCCTGATTTTTGAAGAAATTAATCATAGCCTCGAGCTAAGCTGCCGCTATGCCTGGCGCACCAGCCAAAAATACGGCTTTGTTAAAACCACCTGGATCCAAAACATCAATTCAGCGGACACAGCCCAACAGGTTGAAATACTTGACGGCTTGCAAAACATCTTGCCTGCCAATATCTCTGAACACACTCAGAACATCTTTAGCTGCTTGTTGGATGCCTATAAGCGCAGTGAACTGGATCTCGAAACCGCCCTGGGCATCTTTTCCCTCAACTCCACCTTGACTGACCTGGCGGAACCGAGTGAATCCTTGCTCGCCACAACCGTTTTTCAGGTCGGGTTGGGGCAGGCCAATCACCTGCTCTCATCCTCGCAACTGGATTGTTTCCGCTCTGGCAGGGATATCACCCCAGAAATTGAAGTACGCGGCCGCCGAGGGGCATACTTCGTCCATGCGAGGCTCACGCTGCCCCCAGGTGAAGAATCCAGCTGGCATATTGTTGCAGATACGGATCAAGATGCTGCTGATATTGTAGCCTTACTCCACTCCTTGAGGAGGAATCCAGCCAGTTTGCGCCAGGAGATCGAGCGAGATATCTCAGCCAACACCACGCAGTTGCAAAAGATCGTCGCCAGCGCTGATGGCAGGCAAGTTTGCTCGGACAAGCTCCGCAGCGCGCATCACTCCGCCAATGTCATGTTCAACGTAATGCGGGGCGGTTTCTTTGCTGACCAGTATTGGATCCAGCGTGCAGATTTTATCGACTTTGTTTCTACCCGCCTCCGGCAAGTAATTCAGACCGAGGCTGATTTTTTCGCGGGCTTGCCAGATAAAATCCACGTATGCGATTTGCATACCCGTCTCGATGAGCAAGGTTCTGCAGACCTTGTGCGCTTAGGGTATTCGTATCTCCCGTTGACCTTCAGCCGCCGCCACGGAGACCCCAGCCGGCCATGGAATAAATTTTCTATCAAGATCAAAAAAGCGGATGGATCTGTGCGGCTGGATTACGAAGGCAACTGGCGCGATATTTTTCAGAACTGGGAGGCCCTGGCTTATTCCTATCCTGAATTTGTGGAAGGGATGATCATCACTTTTCTCAGCGCTACTACCGCCGATGGTTACAACCCCTACCGCATTACACGCGCCGGCCTGGATTGGGAAGTCCCAGAGCCGAGCAACCCGTGGGCCAACATTGGTTATTGGAGCGACCACCAGATCATTTACTTGCTAAAGTTGATGGAAATCAGCGTCCGGGTCCACCCTGGCCGGTTGCGCTCATTCCTGGAGCGCCCAGTTTTGAGTTATGCCAATGTCCCATACCGCATCAAACCTTATCCAGATCTCCTAAAGGATCCCTACAATACGATAGACTTCGATCATGCCCTAGAAAAAAGGATTCAGGATCGGGTGAAAAGGGTTGGCGCAGATGGCAAACTGCTCTACAGCGCCAATGATCAGGTTCTGCACCGCTGCCTGGCGGAAAAACTGCTCACCCTTTTGCTTGCCAAATTGGTCAACTTTGTGCCTGAGGGTGGTATCTGGATGAACACCCAGCGTCCGGAGTGGAATGATGCCAATAATGCCCTGGTTGGCAAGGGATTATCCGTAGTTACCTTAAGTTATCTACGCCGTTACATTGCATTTTGCCAGGATTTATTCAACCAGGAGTCACCCGTAGACCTGCCAATCAGCCAGGAAGTCGTTGGTCTTTTTTCAAAGATCAAAGCCATTCTCGAGCGCTTCCAACCAAACCTGGCGGTTTCTTTTAGCGATCGACAACGGCGCGCCATGATGGATGCCCTGGGACAGGCGGGCAGCGACTACCGCTGGAAGATTTATGCCGAGAGCTTCTCCGGTGAGTTTTCTCCAATTTCAAGAGATGATTTGCTGGCATTCCTAAACCAGGCTCAGCAGTTTATCGAACATTCGCTGCGCGCCAACAAGCGCAGCGACCACCTCTATCACACCTACAACATCCTGCACTTGGGCGAAAAGAGCGCTGCCATTGGTCGCCTGCCGGAAATGCTGGAGGGTCAGGTCGCTATCCTTTCATCGGGGCTGCTCTCAGGAGATGAATCGCTTGCCCTGCTGCAGAGTTTGCGGAACAGCGCGCTCTACCGCGACGATCAGAACACTTACGTCCTTTACCCCGACAAGCGCCTGCCAGGTTTCCTGTCGAAGAACATCCTAACGATTGAGCAAGTGAAAGATTTACGCCTACCGTCTGTTCTGGCAGATGCACAGGATAAAACTTTGCTCATTCGAGATGTCAATGGTGTGTACCACTTCAGCGGTGGAATACACAACGCCAAAGACCTTCACAAAGCACTTGGGGTCCTTTCGGAACAGACACACTTTGCAGAACTCGTCGCCGCCGAAAAAGAAAAAATTCTTACTCTCTTCGAGCATACCTTCCGCCACGCCGAATTTACAGGTAGATCAGGCACTTTCTTTGCCTATGAAGGGCTTGGCAGCGTCTATTGGCATATGGTTTCGAAGCTGCTGCTGGCGGTCCAGGAGACCGCTTTGCAATGCCAACAGGAGCCAGCTTCAACAGGGTTAGTCGAAATGTATCGAGAGATTTGCGCCGGGCTGGGTTTCAATAAATCCCCGGCTATCTTTGGCGCCTTCCCCACCGACCCGTACTCCCACACACCCAAAGGGCAGGGCGCGCGGCAGCCCGGTATGACAGGCATGGTGAAAGAAGAAATCATTGCACGACAGGCCGAAGTTGGATTGGCGATCGAAAATGGTAGACTGACATTCAACTCTCTGCTTCTCGACTCCAATGAACTGCTCAGCGCCCCGGCCTCATTCGATTACCTGGATGTTACCAGGCAACCGCAGCGCATCGAATTAGCGCCCGGCTGCCTGGCCTACACAGTATGTGAGACGCCAGTCGTGATTCAATTGGCTGAAATGCCAGCGATTGAAATTCACCTGTCCGGCGGTAGCACACAAACCATCCCCGGCAGCCAGCTGGATACGGTCAACAGCCAGCGCATCTTCCAACGCGACGGAACCATACACCATTTGGTGGTTTATATCCCAAAAGCATGCCGGTGAGGGTATAATCCACCCCATGTTGCCGGAGAACTATCCCAGCGAGTCTATTGAAGAAGTCATTCTGCGCGATGGCACACTGGTCACCATTCGCCCAATTCGCCCGGATGATGCGCCGCGCTTGCAGGCTGGCTTCAAGCGCCTGTCTGCCGAGTCAATTTACCTGCGTTTCCTGGAGACCACCAAAGAACTGAGCGACGAACAGGCCCAGCGCTTTGCCACTGTCGATTACCAGACTAGCATGGCGATGGTGGGCATCATCCGCGAAGACGGCGAAGAACGCCTGGTGTTCTCGGCACGCTATGTCTGTGTCGGCGAATCCGACCCCGGCGCAGCTGAAACAGCTATCGTCGTGCGCGACGACTTTCAAAACCGCGGCCTGGGCACCCTGGCGATGGAACACCTTGGGCGCTATGCCGTGCAGCACGGGGTGACTACTTTCATCGCCACCGTGCATATCAGCAACGCCCGCATCATGCATTTCATCCGGCGCAGCGGATTTCCCTACGACCGTAAAATGATCGAACCCGGCACCTGGCAGGTGCGGCTGCACGTCTCCCCCGCGCCATGATCGAACCACTCGAACGTTTTCGCGGCTGTCTGCTCGGCCTGGCTGCCGGCGACGCCTTGGGGACCACCCTGGAATTCCAAACTCCGGGGACGTTTTCGCCGCTTGACGACATGCTGGGCGGCGGGCCATTCGGTTTGCAGCCCGGACAATGGACCGATGACACCTCCATGGCGCTGTGCCTGGCTGCCAGCCTGGTCGAACGCCAAACTTTCGACCCGCTGGACCAAATGCAGCGCTATGTGCGCTGGTATCGTCAGGGATACATGAGCAGCACCGGGCGTTGTTTTGACATCGGCAACACCGTGCGAGAGGCGCTGGCGCGCTTCGAGCGCACCCAGGAACCTTACAGTGGCTCGAGCGATCCATATTCCGCCGGCAACGGCTCATTGATGCGCCTGGCGCCAGTGGTGCTTTTCTACAGCGACAACCCAGCCCAGGCCATCCACTATGCGGGCGAAAGCTCGCGCACCACCCACGCTGCCCCGGCAGCCATCGACGCCTGTCGTTACTTCGCTGCCCTCTTGATCGGCGCGCTACAAGGCGCCAAGAAAAGCGACCTGCTGAGCCCCTTTTTTACCCCCACTCTCCAGCCAGATTATTGGCAGGCCTACCCCCTGGCGCCTGAAATCGAAACAATCGCCAGCGGCTCTTTCAAACAGCGCCAGCCGCCTGAGATCAAAGGCAGCGGCTACGTGGTTCACTCCCTCGAAGCCGCCTTATGGGCATTTCATCACAGCCAATCCTTCGAGCACGGCTGCCTGATGGCGGTCAACCTGGGCGACGACGCCGACACCACCGGCGCCATCTACGGACAGATCGCCGGGGCGTATTATGGGGAAAATGCCATTCCATGGAAGTGGCGGGAGAAGTTGGCGCTGCGAGACAAAATCGAGAATTACGCCGGAGAACTATTCCGGTCGTCACAAAGCCGCAGTACACACGCCTGACCCCCTCATTCCTTTACTTTTATTCTTCGTCTTCTTCCTCGTTTTCCGACCTGGGAACCAACACCTCCCGCTCCCGCCCACCCCCCACCGATGTGCCGATGATCCCCATTTCCTCCAACTCATCCACCAACCGGGCAGCGCGCGGGTAGCCGATGCGCAGGCGGCGCTGTAACATGGAGGCGCTGGCGCGCTGCTCGCGGCGCACCAGGGCAATCGCTTTTTCCACTAAATCGTCGCGGTCTGCCAACACCTCTTCTTGCGCCATCATCTCCTCCCAGGGCGGCGCTTCGAGAGACTGCTCGCTCTGGACGGCACGCTGCCAGAAGGTGATCACCTTCTCAACTTCCTGATCGGAAATCATCACGCCTTGCACACGCACCGGGCCGGAGGCTTCGGGAGGCAGGTACAACATATCGCCATGCCCGAGCAAGGCTTCGGCGCCGCTGGTATCCAAAATAACCCGCGAATCGATCGAGGAGGCCACTGCGAACGAGGCCCGGGCTGGGAAATTGGCTTTGATCAAGCCAGTCACCACATCAGTGCTTGGGCGCTGGGTCGCTACCACCAGGTGGATGCCAACCGCCCGCGCCATCTGCGCCAGGCGCACCAGGTTATGCTCGGTCTGGTCGGGCGCTGACATCATCAGGTCGGCCAACTCATCAATCATCACCACAATGCGCGGCAAGGATTTTTCGCCTTTGTGGCGGCGCGCTTTGCGATTATAGGTGTCGATATTGCGTGAGCGCGAAGCTTCCAAAATTTTGTAACGCTGATCCATCTCCGCCACCACCCAGCGCAGCACCGCCAGGATGCGCTCCAGGTCGGTCTCGACCTTGCCATACAGGTGCGGCAAGCCGTTGAAACGCACCAACTCGACCATCTTGGGGTCGATCATCACCAGGCGCAGGTCTTCCGGTGTGTTATTCATCACCAGGCAGGTAGTCAGCGCTGCAATACACACCGACTTGCCCGAACCGGTCGTCCCGGCAATCAGCATGTGCGGCATGCGCGCCAGGTCAGCCGCCACCGGCGCGCCAGAAACATCCCGCCCCAGGGCGATCGACAGCGGCGAAACGATCTTGTTGAATATTTCCGATTCCAGGATCGGTCGCAATCGCACGATCGAAGCGCGCGCATTGGGCACTTCGATGCCCACATATGGGCGACCCGGCACCGGGGCTTCGATGCGCAAGCGTTGGGCAGACAAAGCCAAAGCCAGGTCACGATTTAGGGCTGAGATCTGCGCCACTCGCACCTTTTGCCGGTTCAATTCCGCCTCTTCGCCGTTCTTATCGCCGTTCTTCTCGCCGGCTTTTTCTTTTTCGACATAACCCGGCTCGACTGCAAACTGGGTTACGGTTGGCCCGACCCGGAAACCAACCACCCGCGCCGGAATGCCAAACTCGGCCAAAGTCTTCTCGATCAAGCCAGCCGTCAAATTGATGTTGCGCTCGTCCGGGCGCGCAAAGGGTTCATTAACCAGTAAAGACAAAGGTGGCAGATTTTCTCCGCGCTCCAAAGGGGTAGAGGGCGCTTCGTCTTCATCCAACGGCAGGCGAAAATTCTTGCGAAATTGGGGCGGCAGCAGGCTGCGCTTCGAACGCTGCGCTTCCAGCGGCTGGCTGGCGTTTTCTGCTGCTTGCAAAGGCGCTTCGCTGATCGATGGGCCAAGCCCCAGGGTGCGTGGATCCGGCCAGGTTGGTTCATGTGAAGTTCGCCGCGTCCAGGTTAAAAAAAGCCGTAACAACCCCAGGCCAAAAAACAAGCATATCAGCAACGTAAACCATAAGAACAGGTTCATCCACCAACGCCCGTCCAGTCCAAGCGGCGCCAGCAGGCGCCGCAGCAGTTCTGCCAGCCCCCAACCAATCCGCCCGCCGTCTAAACCGGCCTCGGCGCGCGACAACGAAACATCTCCCAGAACGGCCAACAAGGCCAGCGAGGCAAAGGCCGCTCCCTCCAACCAGAAAACGCGCCCCCACACGCCCTTGTGGGAATGTTCTGCCTGGCGAGCGCGCAATACCCACCACCCCGCTCCCGCCAGGCCAGCCGCAAACCACAAGCCGCCCCATCCCAACCACAATCGCAGAAAGGCTGCCCACCCGGCCAGCAAGCCACCGCTAAGCCCCGGCAGCAACAAAGCCAGGAAAGTCATCGCCGCAAGGGTTAGAAGCATGACGCCAAGGATGTCACGGCCAAAGCGTTCGAAATATGCGACCAGGCGCGCCATGCCTTGGGTGCGAGCAGTTTCTGGCGCGGCGTTCATATCGGTTTGCGGCGCTGAGGCCGGGCGCGAACGGGAAGCAGGGGAAGCTTTTGGGGGCGGATTTTTACCACTCATTAGTTGGATTATAATACAAACTTTTCTTCATCCCCTTGACAAAATCAGCCGCCTGGATTATTATTTTGATATCAAACTATTTGATATCGAGATAATCATTATGCCGACTCACTATCCAGGAACCACTCAAGAAAGACAAGCCCTCGAGACGTACATCAAACTCTCCAGAGCGTCTGAAACCGTCACCAGTCTGGTCAACGCCCATTTGCGCCAGGCCGGGCTGACCATCAGCCAGTTTGGCGCCTTGGAAGCGCTGTATCACCTGGGACCGATGCAGTCCGGCGAGTTGGGAAGCAAAATTCTCAAAAGCAGCGCTGACATGACGCTGGTGATCGACAACCTGGTCAAGCGCGGCCTGGTGCAGCGCCAACGGCGACAGGATGACCGCCGCTGCGTCGATATTTCTCTCACCGAGCAAGGCCAGGCCATAATTGCAGATATTATGCCCCAACATGTCCAGGGCGTTGTCGAGGTTTTTGGTATTTTGACGGCAGAAGAACAACAACAATTGGCCGAGCTGTGTAAACAGTTAGGCCTGCAGGAAAGAACGGAAGACCATCGCTGAGTCTGATTACCGGTATTTCGTGCTCAACGATTATTTTACATACCAGGTGCAACGCATCGAAACCAGATGCTTCGCACCCACATCGATTATTGTTACGAAAGGATGAAGAACATGCAACCCATTCAAGGTTTACACCATATTACTGCTGTAGCTGGCGACCCGCAGCGCAACGTAGATTTCTACCACCATATATTAGGCCAACGCCTGATTAAAACCACGGTCAACTTTGACGACCCGGGCACCTACCACCTGTATTACGGCGATGAAATTGGCACGCCGGGCACTGCCCTGACCTTCTTCCCCTGGCTGCACATGCGGCGCGGTCGCCTGGGAAGCGGCGAAACCGGCGCCATGGCCTACACCATCACCCCGGATTCGATCGGTTTCTGGCGTGACCACCTTAAGCGCCAGGGCATTGCCGTCGAAGAGATCCAACGCTTCTCAGCGCCGGCTTTGATCTTTGCCGACCCTGACGGAATGCAGCTTGAATTAATTCCTGAAGAAGCACCAGCAGAAATCCGCTTCTGGCAAGACGGCCCTATTCCTGAGCAGCACGCCTTACGCGGTTTCCACGGCGTGACGCTGTGGCTGAATGAAATTGAGCCAACCGCCCAATTGCTGCAAAAACAATTCGGCTATCGCCTGGCAAACCAGCAAGAGAATCGCTTCCGCTTCCAGGCGGATTCGCAAGCCATCGGTATGACCATTGACTTGCTGCACAAACCCGGTCTGCCGCGCGGTGATTTCGGCAGCGGGTCGATCCACCATATCGCCTTTCGTACGCAGGATGACCCCGAACAACTGGCCTACTGGCAGAGCCTGTTATTGGCAGGCATGCACGTTACCCCGGTACAAGATCGTCAATACTTCCACTCGATCTACTTCCGTGAACCAGGCGGGGTATTGTTCGAGATTGCCACCGATGGCCCGGGCTTCTTGATCGATGAAACTGTTGAGACGATGGGTTCCGCTTTACGCTTACCGCCCTGGCACGAATCGCGCCGGGCTGAAATCGAAAGCATTTTGCCGCCGATCGAACGCAAACCTGTCGTCAAAGCCGAGCCCAGCTATGCTTGAAAGAAATGCTACGCAACACCAGGGCCAGCCGGTGATTACTGCCGGCCTGGCCCTTCCTCAGGCCAAAGCCGTCCTGATCTTGCTGCACGGGCGCGGCGCAGGCGCCTATGACATCTTACCGCTGGCTGAGGCGCTGGAGGCAAGCCAATTCGCCTGCCTGGCGCCCCAGGCAGCCGGTTACACCTGGTATCCGTACTCATTTCTGGCGCCCATCGAACAAAACGAACCCTGGCTGTCATCAGCGTTGCAATGGGTGAGCGACCTGGTTGAACAGGTTGAGGCGGCCGGCATCCCAGCCGAACGAATTATTTTGGGCGGGTTTTCACAAGGCGCTTGCCTGGCGAGCGAATTTGTCGCTCGCAACGCCCGGCGCTATGGCGGCTTGCTGACGTTCAGCGGCGGCTTGATCGGTCCACCCGGAATGCCACGCCATTACCCCGGCTCGTTGCAGGGCACGCCGGTCTTCCTGGGCTGCAGCGATATCGATCCGCATATCCCCCTGTCACGCGTCGAAGAGAGCGCCGAAACGCTGGCGCAATTAGGCGGCGCTGTTACCAAGAAAATTTACCCGGGGATGGGACACCAGATTATCGACGATGAAATCCTGGAAGCCAAAAAGATCTTACAATCCTTAGTCGCCGAGTGACGAGGTGTCCATTGGCGAGTGGCAAATAAGTTGCGCGGGGGCGAGGCATCTGGTTTCGATGCCTTGCACCTGTCACGCAAAACGATCGATAGTCAAAAAGGGATTTGAGTTCTGCAGTTCTAAAAATCAAGCGCCCTGCCCCACTTCGAGTCTCTCAACCAGAGGTCCCGCTTTCTGCAAACAATCGCGCCAGAAATCGGCCCGGTTTAGGCCAGATTGATCCCGTAAAGCATACAAGGCCTGCCGGCTCATGCCTACCGGAAAAGGCGAGGGCGACTCTTGCCGCCAGAGTACGCTTCCACCAGCGCCAGCCAACACATCCTGCACCCGGCGTTGAACGCCAAATTGCAAATCTGCAGGCAACGCCCGTGGATCAAACCAGCCAGCCTGTAGACCTTCATGCGGGTCAACACGGATTTCTCCGCCGGTAATTTCTCCAGTGAAAAGAACGCCATGCACACCGTAATGGAACAGGTTATTATCCGAATACACCCCAACCAGGCGTGTTAGCTGCACTTCCAGCCCAACTTCCTCCAGCACTTCGCGCCGCGCCGCCTGTGCTAGCGACTCGCCTTCTTCAACCATTCCACCCGGCAATCCCCAAATTTCATAATCTTCACGCAGCATCAGCAGCACTTTGCCGTCCTGGATAATTGCCACGTTGACCGCCAGTCCTGGAGAGCCGCCATCACCCATTTTCGCTGGCAGGATACGAGAAGGCAGCCGCGCCTTATCGAACCTTGCGGGCACTTCGCAAACCTCACCCTCCGGAATGGAACAGGCAACCTGCTGGCGGTAGAACTCAGCCCGCGCCATGTCGGAACGATCTCGAATGGCATAAACATCCTTGTTGGTCACTCCAACTGCAAATGGCCAAGCGCGCGATAAGCGCCAGGCCG
>JAGUYW010000065.1 GCA_020061105.1 Anaerolineales bacterium
ATGATGCCTCTTTGTTGCTCGAGATCTTGAAAACAGAATGGCGAGAAGTCTCCCAAGGCGAGTGGGTGGATGCGGAAGAGGCCATCGCTGGCATATTATCCAGCGCTTTTCCAAGCTCGATTGAGGGAGTATCGCCGGCTGAAGCCAGAGAATTGGTCGAGAAAGCGCCACCGATTTTACAGATCAAGCAGATCTTTGCTTCCCCAAAAGTTTGGCGAGAGATGACCGCCTTCGAAGCGCTGCACCTGAGATTCGATGGCGTTGCTTTGTTAGCCGAAACTTTGATCCAGCGCTATGGCAAGCAGGGGGAATTGATCGTCTACGACTTGCTGCGGGAAGAGCGCCTGAAAGCCGGGGGAGGCAAAACAGGTAGCGTGGCCGAATTTCTATCCGATTTCATCGCCGCGCCGAAAGAGGCCAATCTTTTCACAGCAGGGATTGAGTCGCAGGTTGTGAAGGTATCGGAGCATGAGGTGGTTTTGCACATCAAGGAATGCGCCTGGGCCAGGTACTTTCGAGAACGCCACCCTCAGGTTGGCTATTTGATGGCTTGCAGCACAGACGAGGTTGCCTACCGGGCTTTCAATGAAAACCTTCGCATGCAACGCACTTCTACGCTCATGGAAGGGGGACAGGTATGCGATTTTCGAATTTACACGCCTAATAACGCACCTGGTTTGCAGTAAGTTGAAAATTTGCAAAACTCGACCTATTTGCTTAGAGCATGTTCTTCTACATCTGGTTGAAAAATTTGTTCGATTGACAGATTAAACACCCGGGCAAATTTGAAAGCCAGAGGCAAACTGGGATCGTAGCGGCCGTTTTCGATAGCGTTAATCGTCTGGCGTGAGACATGTAATCGGTCTGCCAGGTCTTGCTGCGACCAATCCTTTTTGGCGCGTAGAATTCTGAGTTTATTTTTCACCGGTATCTCCTCATAGCAAATGCCTGTCCAAATCCCCATAAGATGACCATCAGTGGAAGGATGTACAAATAACCCGGGCTATAAAAGCCGGCGCTTTCCAGTAATCCATACCCAAAGGTGATGATGGCTGTGCCACAAAAGCTAAACGCCACGGCTTCGAATTGGATGCGCCGCTGCATTTCATCCAACTGTGACATTGCCTGGATGAAGAAATACAGGCCGAAGAATACAGGAATCAAAGGTAAAAGCGCTGCTGGGACACGCAGAAACGTATCGGGGAACGACTGCAGAAAGACCAATGCGAGAGATAGAGTAGCCACATAGGCAATCATGGCGAAAGCGAATCGGATCAGGTAGTATTTTGTGGATTTCACAGTGTCTTCTCCTTAAGTGATGGAAAGTGAACTTGACATATATTGTAAACTGTGTGCGTCATTATGTCAAGTTTGCTTTACATAATCTGTCGCTTAAAGTGATGCAAACCGGATTACGGCATATGGGCATGCGGTATTGTGGGGATGTGGGGGGCGCGAGATTTAGGAGACCCGCTGCGAACCTTTAGACAAATAGTGCAAGCTGGTTACACTTAGGTCGGCAACCAGCTTGAGCTATAGGCGGTAGTTTTTCTACTTAAACGGGAAGAACACCCTTAGTCAATTAGCTCGGCGCGGTAGGATTCCAGGTCCTCGACTGCTTTGGGATACTCCATCTTCAGGTCTTTCAAGGTATCCACCAAAACCGTAGAGATCAGCAGATCGCGGTACCACTTGCGGTTGGCTGGCACGATGATCCAGGGCGCGCCGGGCTGGCTGGTTTTGCTCAAGACGGCTTCATAGGCTTTTTCATACTGATCCCACAGCTTGCGCTCTTTGATGTCGCCGGGGTTGAACTTCCAGTGCTTAGAAGGCGTGTCCAGGCGTGAGAGCAAACGCTCGCGCTGTTCATCCAAATTGATATGCAAGAAGAACTTCAGGATGGTGGTTCCTTCATCGATCAGCAATTGTTCGAAGTGGTTGATGTGGTCATAGCGGCGTTTCCAGACTTCCGGCGGCGCTAAGTTGTGGACGCGCACGACCAGTACGTCTTCATAATGGCTGCGGTTGAAGATTACAATCTCGCCCCGCCCGGGGGTTTGTTGGTGGACGCGCCACAGGTAATCATGGGCAAGCTCAATGGAGGTGGGCACTTTGAAGGAAGCCACGCGCACGCCTTGCGGGTTGACCCCGTCGAATACGCGCCGGATCACGCCATCTTTACCGCTGGTATCCATGCCTTGCAGAACGATCAGGATTTTGTGTTTTCCCTCGGCAAAGAGTAATTCCTGCAGAGTTTCCAATTCGGCGTTGAGTTCCTGGTTGCGCGCCTCGGCTTCTTTGCGATTGGATTTCCAGGCGCTGGCATCCTGGGGGTCCCATTCAGACAGGGCGATGGTTTGATCGGGTTTGACCAGGTATTTTTTCCAGTTCAGGTCAGACATGCAGGCTCCTTTCGGGTTCAGCTTGGTTTTGGGGGTTGTAAAATGATTATAGCATGGGCAATCGAAGATGGCGCGGCTATAATACGTTTACAAAAGAGGAGGCTGCTATGACTCTAAAAACCCGCGAGCAATATATCCAAAGTCTGCGAAATTGCAAAAAACGCGTCTTTCTGTTTGGCGAAGAGGTCGAGAATTATGTCGACCATCCGCTTATTCGACCTTCCTTGAATGCCGTGGCGATGACCTATGAACTGGCGCAGCGTCCAGAAACTGGCGGCTTGTTGACCGCAGATTCGAACCTGACCGGCGAGCGCGTCAATCGCTTTACCCACCTGCACCAGAGCACAAGCGACCTGGTCGAAAAAATCAAGATGCAGCGCTTGCTGGGGCAATGCACGGCTTGCTGCTTCCAACGCTGCGCCGGGATGGACAGTTTGAACGCTCTGGATGCTGTGACGGCGCATATGGATCAAGAATTGGGCACGCCCTATCACCAGCGCTTTCGCCAGTACCTCAGGCATGTTCAGGAAGAAGACCTGGTGGTGGGAGGGGCGATGACCGACTCGAAGGGCGATCGCAGTTTGCGGCCTGCCGAGCAAGCAGATCCTGATATGTTCGTGCGCATCATTCACAAGGATGAGGGCGGGATTGTGATTCGCGGCGCCAAGCTGCACCAGACCGGGGCGATCAACGCGCATGAACTCCTGGTGATGCCGACGCGCGCCTTGCGCCCGGAAGAAAGCGCTTACGCAGTGGCCTGCGCTGTGCCGGCCGATGCGCCAGGGATTCTATACATCTATGGTCGCCAGGCCAGTGATACGCGCAAACTGGAAGGCGGGCGCGTTGACGTGGGCAATGCAGAGTTTGGCGGTCACGAGGCGGTGATCATTTTCGACGATGTTTATGTGCCCTGGGAGTGGGTGTTCATGTGCGGCGAGACGGCCTTTGCCGGCGAACTGGTTGAATGGTTCGCCGCCCATCACCGCGCCAGTTATGGCGGCTGCAAGGTGGGGGTGGGTGATGTGCTGATCGGCGCCACGCAGGCAATTGCCCGGGTGCAAGGGGTAGAGAACGCCTCTCACATCAAAGATAAAATCGTCGAGATGATCCACCTGAACGAAACTTTATATGCCTGTGGGATTGCCGCCTCGACCGAAGGCGCCCCTTCACCGTCTGGCTCTTACCTGGTGAACCGCCTTTTGGCGAATGTAACCAAGCTCAATGTCACCCGCCTGCCATACCAGATTGCCAGCCTGGCGCAGGATATCGCCGGCGGCCTGCTCGGGACGCTGCCTTCAGAGAAGGACTTTAATCACCCGGAGATCGGCCCGCTGCTGGAGAAATACCTGGCAAGCAGCGCCAGATATCCAACGCGTTGGCGGCAACACTTGCTGCGCCTGATCGAGAACCTGACGGTGGGAGCGGGGGCGGTGGGCTACCTGGTAGAGTCGATGCATGGAGCAGGGTCTCCGATGGCGCAGCGCATTATGCTGGCGCGCCTGGCCGGGTTGGAGGAGAAAGAGCAGATGGCGTTGAAGATTGCCGGGCTGGCGGAGGAACCAGCGCCGGTTCATGGAGGTTAACATGTCTCTAAAATTATTTCACAAACCCGTCGGCCCCTGGCCCATGAACACCTACCTGCTCGTCTGCGAGCGCACCGGACGCAGCGCGATCGTCGACCCGGGCGCGGATGCGCAGGCGATCCTGGATTTGGCCGCCAGTACGCAGGTGGAAAAGATCCTGATCACCCACGGTCATTTTGACCATGTCGACGCTTTATTACCAGTGAAGGAAGCTACCAGGGCGGCGGTGTATATACACCCGGCGGATGCGGCTAAATTCAATCTGGCCTTTGATTTTTCCTTGCAGGATGGAGAGCTCATCACGATTGGCGAGGGGCAGGTGCGCGCCATCCATGCTCCAGGCCATACGCCGGGCATGACCTGCTTCGATTTGCTGGATGGGCGGGTTTTGGTAGGCGATACCGTGTTTGTGGGCGGGCCTGGTAAGACCTGGTCGCCGGCAGAGTTCGAAATTACAATGCAGACCATGCAGCGCATCGTCTTTGCCTGGCCAGATGGAACAACCTTTTACCCAGGGCATGGGGCAGCGGGAAAGATTGGCGAAGAACGCCCGGCTTTCGATGCCTTTGTCAAACGCGGTTGGAGCGCCGAGCTATTTGGCGATGTGACCTGGAAATCATCCACATAAGCTGTGCTTTTTATTTAATAATTTCCACTCCAGACGGTCGCAGGCTGTTCAGGCGCCAATACTGTTGAACAACTTGCCATAGCTCATTTGGAGTCGGAGCGTGGTTGTTGGCGTCTGGCCCTAACGTGAACGTAAAATCCTGCTCTACTTCGAACGGCTGCAACCACGCCGGACCCCATTCCCACAGCGCATAATTGATCTTTCGGGTTTCGAGCAGGCCCAGCAGATCATCGAGAAATAAGGCTGCGCCTGGCGCCCAGCGCGCCACCCCCAGTTCGTTGGCGGCACCAGGCGCCTGGCGTTGCTGCAGAAACTCATCCAGCGGTTTGAACATGTTTTCTAACCATGTTCGATCAACCCTGTCTATCTGCCTGTCGTAATCGGCGTCAAACCTTCCAGGATAGATCAGACCCGTTGTTCCCGGCTGCTGGTGGGTGTATTCATGGGGGTTATAAAGATGTGTCGTGTAGACTGTGCGAGGATCGCTGCTGGTTGCCAGGTAGGGAAGCCAATCGATGTTGCTATAGCCGTTCGCTCCCACCAGGACAGGAGTGTATTCATCCACCTGCCGGATTGCCTGTTGGATACGCAAGGCCAACTGGTTCCAATCATAGCTGGAGCCGCTCAGGCTGGCATAGAAGGCTTCGGGGTCCCATTCATCGAACCAGACATCATTGCTATTCGGCTCGACCATCAGATCGTATCCTACAACAATCGCTGAATCGCGGTAGCGCTTGGCGGTGTATTTCCACATTTCAACCCAGGCTTGTTGGGCTGCTTCATCCTTCCAAACTGTATCATTATAGTAATCGGGAGTGAACCATTCCCCATGTGAGCCGAAAAAGAAGGTGAATTCGCTTCTTCCAGGGCCAGTGCGAAAACTGATGACGGTGAACAAGTCCGCCTGGGCGGCCATTTCCAATAGTATATCGAGGTTTTCCTGGATCGCTTTGTCCAGTTCGAAAGGCGGTTGTTCGCTAAAAAGTCCAGGGTGGGAGAGATTGACATAGTTTGCGCCTGACGCGGCCAGGCGGTCAAAATCTTGCTGAGTGATAGGCGGTCCGACTGGTCCAGAACCCATGAACTCCGGACCGTCCAATTCTGGGTAGACACGGCGTTGGTAAATATTAGCGCCGCGCAGGTGTGGGCCGTCCACCCATAAAGAAAATTTAGAAAGCTGGGGTTTGCTTGCAACAGGGGTTGTTGTGGGTGCAGGTTGGGCGAGGTCAATGGTGGGAGAAGCATCGATGATAGTAGGGAACGAGGTAGGCGGAACGAGAGGAGACGTTTCTAAAGCCTCATCCGCCACACGCATCGAACTACAGGCGATCGCTGTCGTAAACAGGATAAGCAACATCCATGAGATATGTCTGGCTGGTCGTTTCATTAAACCTATTTACAAACCTATTTACTTCTGGCAAACCGGGCAGAAGTAGCAGGCGCCTCCCAGATATTGGATTTTTTCAACCTTTTCGCCGCAGACAGGGCAAGGTTTGGCGAGCGCCCGGCTGTCCATAATGCGCTGATAACCGCCCGGCTGACCGAAAAGATCAACTTCATCGTAACGCCCACCTTGTGAAATCACTGCCTGGACGGTGTCAATGATGGCATGGTACAGGCGGTGGGTTTGTTCGGCGCTCATCTCCTGGATGGCGTGGCGCGGGTGCAGGCGGGCATGGAAGAGGATATCCTGGGCGATGCTGTTGCCCAGCCCAGGGATGATCTGGTCTTGCGTGAGCAGGCCTTTGACGCTGCGTTTTTCTTGTTTTGACAGTTCCGATACCAGGTTGGCAAAATAATCTCCGGTGAACTCTGGGTCGATGGGGGTGGGACGCATGCCGTGGATATATTGGCGCTGCAATTCCTGGCCTTGTTGGTAGAGTTCCATAGCGCCCCACATTTGGGTGGTGGCGGTTAACACAGAGCCGTCTGTGAATGCCAGGTGCAGGTGGTATTTAGCGGGCAGTTTTTCGTCAGCGGGGTGGAACAGCACGCGTCCACCGCACTCGCCCAACACCATCACGTATCCCGGTTCTAGCGGTAAAAATAACCAGCGGCCGCGGCTGCTCGCCGGACCGATGACTTTTCCCTGCGTAAGCGCGTTGAATTCTGCAGGGCTGCAGTTGTACCACACGAACTTGTGCGGGCTGTTGCCAAGATCCCCCTGTTGGATCGTTTTGCCCTGGATGGCCTGGTTCATCTGCCTGGCGAGGATGGTGTACTCTGGAATCTCAAACACACTTCGATTTTACACCCGTTTGGCGATTTCCGAATATCCGAAATGAAGCAGGTGGTTTATAATCCCTTTGTCTCAGCATAATTTATCTTTGGCGACCCAGCCTTGGGAAAGGATGCAGCATGGCAGACAATTCTCCCGATCTTGTTCCTCAATCCAAAGCGGTTTCTCATGGGCTACCTGGTCGCCTGTGGGTGGCGTTGATTTTGCTCGGCTTTGCCGGGCAGCTGGCCTGGGGGGTAGAAAACCAGTTCTTCAATACCTTCATGTACGACCACATTATCCCCGACCCACGCCCAATCTCATGGATGGTAGCAGCCAGCGCCATTACTGCCACCCTGACCACGATCTTGATGGGCACGCTGAGCGATCGCACCCGTTGGCGCTGGGGGCGACGCAAACCCTTTTTACTGTTTGGCTATCTGGCCTGGGGAGTGTTAACGGCCGCTTTTCCGTCTGCGGCTTTCTTCAAACCGGTTGGGTTGGCGGTGGGGATGGCAATCTTATTTGACTGCCTGATGACCTTTTTCGGCTCGACCGCTAATGATGCGGCGTTGAACGCCTATGTCACCGATGTGACCAACGAACACAACCGCGGACGGGTAGTGGGGGTGATGCAACTGTTGACCTGGGTGGCGATTCTGATCGTGTATGGCGGAGCAGGGCCGATTATCCAGATGTTCGATTATTATGTTTTCTTTTATTTGATCGGCGGATTGGTGTTTGTACTGGGGCTGGTCGGTGGTTGGCTGGTGCAAGAAACACCGCCCGATGCGCCTGTGACCGGTACATATTGGGAGCAGCTTACCGACGCTTTTCGTTGGCGCACCCTGGCCTCCAACCGGGATTTCTTCCTGGTATTGCTGGGCATCTCGCTGTGGGCGCTGGCGCAGAACATCTTCTTCCCTTACTTACTGATTTATTTGCAGCATTACCTGAAACTGGAAACCATGCAATCTTCGATGCTGGTGGCGATTGCGATCCTGGTTGGCGGCATTTTGATGGCCTATCCGGTAGGGTTGTTGGTGGACCGTTGGGGACGCCGCCCGGTGGCGCTACTGGCTGTGCTGGGCGAGATGGTTGGGCTGCTGCTGTTCTCGATTTCTCGTTCGTTCGTGATCCTGACCATCACCGGCATCCTGTGGTTGATCCCCTTGACAGCCTGGACGATTGCCACTCAAACCTGGAGCAAAGACCTGTACCCTGAAGACCGGCGCGGCCAGTTTGCCGGGTTTTACCTGTTGTTTTGGGTGGCGATCCCGATGGTGCTGGGCCCGCTAACGGGCGGCTGGCTGGCGACGCGCTACGGGATTCCGACCGTGATTAACGGGCAGGCTGGCTTTATTCCCACGCCGCTGTTGTTCCAGGTGGCAGGGATAACCACCTTATTGGCGGCTTTTCCGTTGCTGGCGGTGCGGCGCAAGTAAAAGCCTGGAAGTGGTTTTCTCGGTTCGTTGCAACGGGTGAGGATTGAGAGAAATGAATCTCGAATTGAACCTGGAAGATGGACAGGCGCGCGTGCGCCTGCGTTGGCTGGCGCCGAACGCCGTGCGTATCACCCATGCCGCTCCGGGCGACGCAGATTTTCCAGCTGACCGGCCGTGGTTGAACGAGGTGTTGGTTCAGGAAGGGGCGCAAGCCGTAGAGACGCCTGAATGGCAGGTTGAACTGCTTCATGGCTGTGTGCAGGCGCGCACGAGTGAAGGCCTGGTGTTCAGCGAAAAGCGCCCAGCGCGCCTGGGGATTCGCAAGAGATGCCCATATTTTTCTTTGGATATCCCAAAAACCGAGGCGCGCTTTGGCATCCGGCAGGTGGAAAACGGCGTCAGCCTGGCGTTTGCAATCCAGGCGGGTGAAGGCTTCTACGGCTGGGGCGAGTGGTTCAATGCCTTTCGTCGCCAGGAAGGGCAGGTGCGCCTGCGGATTCGTGATGCCATCGCCTTGCTGCAAGGTCGCGAAACCTATTCGGCGATCCCGATGGTGTATAGCAGCCGCGGCTATGCGGTGTGGCTGCTCAACAGCCATACCAGCCGCTGGCGCATCGACCCCAAAGCCGGAAACTTGCAAGTCGAGGCGGATGGGCCGGGGGCTGATTATATTCTTTTTTATGGGCCTTCTTTCAAGCGTATCCTGCGCACATACACAGCTCTGACCGGGCGCCCACCTCTGCCGCCGCGCTGGGCTTTTGGACTGTGGGTTACCAGTTACCCACAGGGCGACCAGGAGGGCGTGCTGGCGCATCTTCAGGAGCATCGCCGGCGTGCGATTCCCCTGGACGCAGTGATTTTGGATTATCACTGGGAGGAAGCGTTTCACAACTTTCAATGGCGGCGCTCGTTATTTCCTGCCCCCCAGCAGTTCATCGCCAGTTTGAAGCAGCTAGGCGTGCGCCTGGGGTTGATCCAGACGCCGTTCGTCAACCAACGTAATCGCCCATTGCAGAAGCGCTTTTTGAATGCCCTGGCGCACAATTTGCCGCCTGGACTGGAGCAGAATGATGAGCGCGACCTGGAAGGCTACCAGCAGGCGCGCAGCCAGGGGTTGCTGGCGCATGATCAGGCGCGCTGGTGGTTTGGGGCGGGTGGGATGCCCGATTTTGCCAATCCTAAGGCGGCGCAGTGGTGGAATGCGCGCATGCGACCGCTTTACGAGCAAGGTGTTAGCTTTTTCAAAAACGATGACGGCGAATACCTGCCTGAGGATGCCCGCAGCAGCCTGGGAATGGATGGGCGTGAATATCACAACCTGTATGGTTTTTTCT
The DNA here is from genome assembly GCA_020061105.1 of Anaerolineales bacterium. Classification (GTDB taxonomy): domain Bacteria; phylum Chloroflexota; class Anaerolineae; order Anaerolineales; family UBA4823; genus JAGUYW01. The sequence continues at coordinate 9,611 of JAGUYW010000065.1, forward strand.
ACGGTAAAGCCTTATATGAAGGCGCGCCGGAGTTCGTGGGGCGTCCGTTGATCTATGCTCGCTCGGTGTGGGCTGGTTCTCAGCGTTACCCGGCTTTGTTCCTGGGCGATCAGAAGCCCACCTCTGTTGGCATGCGCAGCACGCTGCGGGCGGGTCTGAACCTGGGCTTGCTGGGCTTTGCCTATTGGACGGCGGATGTCTTTGGCCTGGATGGAAAAACGACCCCCGAAATGCACATGCGTTACGCCCAGTGGGCGCTGCTTTCTCCGGTGGCGCGCTATTTCTGGCGACCGCCGCAGATCGATGATACACGTTTCCCCTGGTCGCATGGTCTCCTGGCGGAGGAGAATTTTCGTAAGTACGCAGAACTGCGTTACCGCCTGCTGCCCTATTTCTTGGCTTTGGCCTGGGAAGCTTACCAAACTGGCATCCCGTTGCTGCGGCCGCTGGTTCTTGAATTCCAGGATGATGTGCGTCTGGCTGCTGTGGATGACCAGGTGATGATCGGAGAGAATTGGATGCTATGCCCGGTGTTTGGCAACGCAGAGACCACTCGGCGCATCGTTTTACCAGCCGGAACCTGGCACGATTTTTGGAGCGGGCAAAGCTGGCAAGGGCCGGGAGTGATTGAATACTCCGCCCCGCTCGACCGGCTGCCATTGCTGGCGCGAGGCGGGGCGGCGATTCCGCTTGGCCCGCCGATGCAGTCGATACCGGATGATCATCGCCTGGATCAGATCGAATGGCATTTTTGGCCGCCGTACCCGGCGCGAGGCGTTTTGTATGACGACGATGGGCGCACCCAGGATTATTGCCAGGGTCATTACTCCTTGACAGAGGTGGTTGCCCAGGAGCAAGAAAACGTCCTTTCGGCGCGCATTGGCGCGGCGCAGGGTGGTTTTGCGGAGCAGGTCAGGCAGCGCCAGGTTACCCTGGTTTTCCATAGAGCAAAGCCGGTGCAAGATGTGCATCTGAATGTCGAAGCGGCTTGCGAATGGCGCTATGACCCTGAGAACCGGGAGATCGTTGTTCAGACCGCATGCCCGGTTGATTTTGAAACCGTGGTGGAATGTTTTCATTCCAGGTAGGAGGAGATATGGCTTCAGTTCCTGAATTTATCTTGCGAAAATTATACGTCCAGGGCAGTTTGAAAAGCCATGCGGATGGCTTTTCTTTTGCGCTGAACAATTCTTTTGCTCCGGCAACCGTAACTGGTTTTCGATTAACAGTCGATGGCCAGCCAGCGCCAGGCGACGCAGTGAGTATCACAGTCGAAGGGCAACCGGCGCGCCCGGCAAGCTCAATCACACCGGACTCGCCGCAGGCTTTTTCGGTCAATGTTCTGTTTACCATCCAGGTGCATGGAGTACCGTTGGGAAAGGGGAACTTGCGTCTGGCTGTGGGTACAGTAGAAGGAGGGGAACTTGAGTTCGGCCTCCATGCCTCGCCGGCCAAGAAAACCGGACAGGCGCAGCAACCAGGCAGCCTGAGACGGTTTTTGGGGCGGTTCTTCCCTGCTGCGCCGTTGAAAGCCGAAGCGCGCATCGATGCCCAGGAGATAACCGGGGAGATTAGCCCATTTGTGTATGGGCATTTTATTGAACATCTCGAGCGCTGTATCTATGGGGGCATCTGGAGCGAAGATGGCTCTGAATTACGCCCAGACGTTCTCAAGTTAATCCAAGAGATCAACCCGTCGCTGATGCGCTACCCGGGTGGCAATTTTGCCAGCGGCTACCACTGGGAAGATGGCATCGGACCGAAAGCCAGCCGCCCGCCGCGCTTTGACCGCGCCTGGAGCGCCCCGGAGAGCAACCAGGTGGGAACGGATGAATTTATCGAGTTTTGCCGCATCGTGAAAACTGAACCTTTCCTGGTGGTCAACGACGGCTCAGGAACGTCCGAAGAGGCTGCCCGTTGGGTGGCCTATTGCAATGAGCTGGAAAATGGGGAGATGGGACGCCGCCGGGCGAACAACGAGCATCCTGAGCCGCATGACGTGCGCATCTGGGGGGTGGGTAATGAAGTGTGGGGTCCCTGGCAGATCGGGCATACTGGGGCTGAGCAATACGCTGCTCGCCTACGCCAGTTTGTGGATGCCATGCGGGCGGTTGACGCAGACATTCGCATTGTGGCGGTGGGCGACAAGGTGCTCAGCGACGATCTGGATGATCCAGGGCGCCTTTGGAATGAGGCTGTGCTTCGCCAGGCTGGCGA
>JAGUYW010000012.1 GCA_020061105.1 Anaerolineales bacterium
ACCCCGACCTGGTGCTGGCAGCCGAAATCACCCCCCCGGAGCAGATTCAAGCCCTGGAAGAGTTGGGGCTGACCGTCTTTTTACTTCCTAATCCGGTGGTAATGTCCGATCTGTACGAAATTCTGCGCCTGGCGGCCAGCCTGACCGGTCACAGCGCAGAAACCGAAACGCTGGTGGCTTCGTTGGCGGCGCGCGTAGCGGCCGTTGAAGAAAAACTAGCCGGTGTGACGGAACGCCCGCTGGTGTTGTATGAACTGGATGGCACAGACCCGAACGCGCCGTGGATTCCCGGCCCGGGTACCTTTATCGATATGCTGATCGGGATGGCGCGCGGCGAAAACCTCGGCGCATCGCTGCAAGGGTCGTGGATCCAGATCAGCCTGGAAGAAATCATCGTGCGCGATCCCGATTTCATCTTGCTGGGCGATTCGGTCTGGGGCGGCGTCACACCTGAGATGGTGGCAGCCCGCAGCGGGTGGGAAGCCCTGACCGCTGTCAAGGAAGGGCGCGTATTCCCCTTCGATGATAACCTGGTCAGCCGTCCCGGCCCACGTCTGGTGGATGGGCTCGAAGCGCTGGCGAAGTTGCTGCACCCCGATCTTTTTCAATAAATTTTCTGATGAGTGATCCAATGGGCGAAGCAAACCGGCAACCCAGTCAACACCTTTCCAGTGGACGCTTCGCCCCACGATATCGAATCGAATGGTAATGCAAAAAACCTGGCGCAAATACCTGATTGCTTTGAGCTTGCTGGCAGCGGCAATCACGCTGAGCGTGACGGTCGGCTCGGTTTTCATCCCCCCGGCGGAAATGCTGGCCGTCTTCTTACCCGGTTGGGGCAACCTGCCGGCGGCCTCCAGCGCCCACGCAACCATTCTGCTCAAAGTGCGCCTGCCCCACAGCGCATTGATCTTCCTGACCGGTGCGGCGCTTGCGGGCAGCGGCGCTGCTTACCAGGGCTTGTTTCGTAACCCGTTGGCCGATCCTTACCTGATCGGGGTAGCCTCCGGCGCCGGGCTGGGAGCGGTTTTCTCGATGTCGGTGCAGTGGCCGCGCCAGTTTTTCGGCTTGTACGCCATCCCGGTCGGCGCTTTTATTGGCGCCACGCTGACGGTTTTGCTGGTCTATCGCCTGGCGCGCGTTGGGAAGACCTTGCCGGTCACCACCCTGATTCTGGCTGGGGTGGCGATGAGCGCCTTCGCCAGCGCGCTGACGTCGTTTCTCATGCTGCGCTCCAGTGGCGAGCTGTACCGAGCCCTGGCTTTCCTGCTGGGCAGCGGCGCCATGAGCGGCTGGGAACCGGTGCGGGCGATGCTGCCCTACACCCTGGTCGGCCTGGGTATTCTGCTTAGCTCGGGGCATGCCCTCAATGTGCTGCAGTTTGGCGATGAACAAGCCCAGCAACTGGGGCTGAACGTTGAGCGAACCCGTTTGCTGTTGGTTTTGGCGGCCTCGCTTGCCACTGCCGCGGCAGTTTCATTCGCCGGGGTGATCGGCTTTGTCGGCCTGATCACGCCGCACATTGTGCGTATCTTGTGGGGTGGGGATTACCGGATTCTCATCCCGCTCTCGATCCTGGGCGGCGCCAGCTTACTGCTGGTTGCCGATACCCTGGCGCGTTGGGCGCTGGCGCCGCAGGTTCTGCCGGTTGGCATCATCATGGCGTTGATGGGCGCTCCATTCTTTTTATGGCTGCTGCGCCAGGCGCGCCTGCAGATTTTTTAGGAGACAACCATGCTTCAAATTGACTCGCTTTCAGTTGGTTATCCGCACAAGGATGTTTTGCAAGACATCTCGTTTAGCGTCTCGGCTGGTGAGATGTTAGCCTTGATCGGGCCAAACGGAGCTGGAAAATCCACCTTGCTCAAGGCAATCAGCGGCATTCTGCCCTATACACACGGCCATATCCGGGTAGACAGGCAAGAAATCGCCTCGCTCAGCATCTTGCAGCGCGCCCGCCTCATCTCGGTTGTACCCCAGGCGCAATCTTTACCGGCTTTGTTCACGGTTTACCAGGCCGTTCTGTTGGGGCGCACCCCCTACCTGGGCTGGTTGGGCCAACCCGGGCGCAGCGACCACGCCGCCGCCCGCCAGGCGCTGACCCAGACGAATATCGAGCACCTCGCCAATCGCTACACCGGCGAATTATCTGGCGGCGAGCAGCAGCTGGTCCTTCTGGCGCGTGCCCTGGCGCAATCGACTCCGATATTGATCCTGGACGAACCCACCAACCACCTTGACCTGCAACACCAGAGCAACTTCCTCAGCCTGGCGCGCTGCCTATGCGTAGAAAACGGTCTGGTGGTGGTGATTGCCGTGCACGATCTGAACCTGGCCTCACTCTACGCCGACCGGGTCGCCATGCTGGCGCGAGGCGGTTTACAGGCGCTCGGAACGCCCCAGGAAGTATTCACAGAGGCCAACCTGCGCCCGGTTTACGGCGCTAACGTGCAGGTGATTGCTCACCCACAATTCGACATCCCCCTGGTACTGCCGGATGGCCCACAAGACCAGTACGCCCCTGCAGGGCGCGGTTACCGTGTGCAGCTAGACACTCCAAATAACCAGCCCGCTTACTCAGCTCACACAATCGGACAATTCCATCCCTGATTCATATTGCCCAGTCAAAAATGGTACACTCCAAACGCCAGGAATTGACACTTGGCGTTTTTGATTCAAATGCTCGGTATCCTAGTCTTAGAAAATGATTAGAAACGTGTACTATATCTATACATACCATTGACACAAAAACCTTATTGTGTAAAATAACTCTACATAACATATACGTTAGTGTATCAACACTCAACTTATTATTGGTAATGACAAGGAGATCGAAATGAAGAAGGTAGTTCTAACAACTGTACTGGTACTCAGTTTTCTGTTGAGCGCTTGCGCCCCGCAAGCCATCCCCACCATGGCGCCCGCTCCAACCCAGGCGCCCCTGCCCACCGCCACCCCGGCGCCCACCGAAGCGCCTGACCCGAAAGATATCGTAGACACCGCCATCGCAGATGGACGCTTCACCACCCTGGTTACTGCCCTACAGGCTGCCAACCTGGTAGACACTTTGAAAGGCGAAGGCCCATTCACAGTGTTCGCTCCCACCGACGAGGCCTTCAGCAAATTGCCTGAAGGAACCATCGAAGCCTTACTGGCTGACATTCCGCAGCTGACCAACATCCTGCTCTACCACGTGATCCCTGCTAAAGTGATGGCTGCCGATGTATTGCAACTGAATGGTCAAAGCGCAGATACCGCTCTGGAAGGCGCCCAGATCAGCATTGAAATTCGAGATGGGAATGTGATTTTGAACGGCAATGTCATGGTGATTATTACCGACATCGTATGCAGCAATGGCGTAATCCATGTCATCGACCTGGTTTTACTGCCGCCGGCCGAGTAATTCTTCTCCTCCAAAATGGATATCTGTCGGTATCCACTATGTTCACCCCCGGAATGGTCTTTCACTCCGGGGGATTTTTTTATTCAGCGGCCTGAACGAGTACAGTTACCGAGGCCGGCGGCAAATCCAGGCTGAGCAAATCACCATGCAGCTCGGGCAAATCGATTTCTCTCACTCGCACCGTATCCGGCCCTTCGAACGAGTTGGTTGCCAGGGCATGCGGCCCGGCCAGTCGCCAGGCCTGGCGAAGTCGCAGATCTGCCGCGCCTGCCAGCCCCAGCCGTGCCTGTATCCGGCGCTGCGGGTGGCGGTTAATCAACCCCAACACCAGCCGTCGCCCATCCGTGCTGCGCGTTGCGGTCAGGTCAAGATAGGGAACGCCTGCATGAGCCGCAATATTCCCCAGGGCCTGGCTAGTGAATGTTGGCGCATCCACCTGCGAAAATAGCGCCAAAGGCTGCATGTGCTGATAGAGCCAAAAAGCATGGTACAAAGGCGTGGCATAGGCGCGGGTTTCATCAGTCACAATGGCAGGCAGGACATTCACCAATTGCGCCAGGTTCGCCATCGAGAGCGCATTGCACTGGCGATGAAAGGCGTGAAACATCCCGGCTGCATATAGGCCATCTCGCATGGTGTACTCCAGTTGGTGCATCGATTTGGCCTGCGGGGGCGGGGTCAGCCACAAATTCCACTCATCGAAAGCCACGCCAATCTTGCGCCCGGGCGCAAAGGTTGCGATCTGCCCAGCCATACGACGGATAATCGCCTCGACATCCAACGGAGCGGCGCATACCGTGTGGTGCAGCGCTTCCAGGTCGTAATGTTCCAACCAGCCTTCCCGGTCAGGC
>JAGUYW010000087.1 GCA_020061105.1 Anaerolineales bacterium
AAATCGGACAACCGCAAGGTTTCCCCTTCCAGACTCTCTAGCTCAAAATCCGGAGCCGGCTGGCCAATTTGCACCTGGTTGGAGGTTTGCAAGGAATCGACTGCCTGGGGTTTCTGCCCCCACTTACCAGAGCCAAGAAGAATTCCCAGGCCCAGCAAAATTCCGAATGCCAGCCCGGCAGCAACCATGATCAGCGGTGGAAGCGCGCTGTTGGATTTGCTCAAGCCTCTCTCCTCCCAACTCAATCAGTTCTTTTCTTCGGTTTTTTGCAATCTCAACGCCATGGGCAAAGCCACCGGGAACAAACTCGCCCCGAAAAACCACCAATCGAAAAAGTTGCGCCCTTTGCGCGAGGCAATAAACGCCGGGATCAAACCCAGCAGGCTCAACACCACCAATCCAACCAGCAAAACCTGCCCGATCATAAGCTCATCCGTGATTCCAAACAAAGATGCCGAAAGGTTCGCCAGGCGTGCATATTGACCGCTTGCCAGAAGCAAACCGATGAGTATCAGGAGCACCCCCATTGCAACCTCGATATAGCGCATCACTTTACCATAGCGGCGCAATGCAGTGGTCACCAGGCCAATCTGAGTTGAAGCAATTAAAAACGGTACCGCCAATCCCGCAGAATAAGCCGAAAGCAAGAGCGCTCCTTGCGAAGCAGACCCGCCCTGCAGGGAAAGCGTCAAGATCGCTCCCAAGACCGGGCCAACACATGGCGACCATCCTGCCGAGAAAAATACTCCCATCAATGCTGAAGACAGGTATCCCCATTTGCGATCTGGGGCCCTCTGCGGGCGCAAATCGTATTCCAAGAATGGAATCCGTACCAGGCCAGTCATGTGGACGCCAAAGATGATCACCACCACCCCGCCGATCAGCGCCAGCCAGTTGCGAGCGTCATACAACAGCCCGCCCAAAGCAGATGTGGCCGCGCCCAGGCTGATGAAGACCGCGCTGAAGCCCAGCACAAACGCCAAACCGTGCGATAGGGTCAGCCAACGGTTATTCCCGCCCGAGGCAACCGAGCGCCCGCCCAGGTATCCCACGTATGCTGGGACTAAAGAAAAAACACAGGGCGAGAGAAAAGACGCCAGCCCAGCAATAAAAGCCAACCCTAAGCTAATATTGACAAAATCCATGATTTTATCGCTCCCTATTCTTCAATAACCTGCACACGCGTACTGCCCATGCCTGAAATGGTAATATCGCCTGGCTCAGCCGGCGGCACAGGCATTGTCCAGCGCCAAATCCACTGCGCGTCTTGCGGCAGCACATTGACACAGCCCCGCGAGCGCGGAATTCCAAAACTGTTATGCCAGAAAGTCGAGTGAATCGCCATGCCCTGCCCTGAAAAGAGCGTTGTCCAGCCTACACCCGAAAGGTCCCAACCCCCTCCGGTAGTGCCGCCAGTCATGTGCAAAGCGACCAGTTTGCGCCAGATGGTATGAGTGCCAACCGGCGTTGCCCACCGCTGTGAGGGATTTCCATCGGCATCAAACTTGCCACCAGTCGAAACCCTACAAAAGAATACCTCGCTTTGGCCTTCATAGCACGAAAGAGACTGTTGCAACAGGCGCACCACCACCAGCTTGTTATCCGCTTCCGGGTTGATCGGGTTCATATCTTCCTCCGTCAAAAGCCGGAAAGCTTCTCCCGCCGCCCAGAACTTATCGCCAAAGCTGCCATAGCGGTCAACAACATGATACAACACCTGCCCGTCATCAGCCAGTTTAATCTGGTCAACGAACATGATCTGGCCATAATACAATCTTGGCCTGGCTGCTGCCCGCACCCAGGGCGCTCGCGCCGGCGGGTTTGCCAGAATCAGATCAACATACGGTACGCTGACCTCGACCCACATCCCGGTTTCATTCGGCAGGCTGGTCAGTGGTTGGTTCAACTGGTGATTGACAAACTGTAAATTGGGGGAGTAGATATAGCCCTCTGGCGTCTCGACATACTTTTGATTGAACCAGGTCGGGCGAGAGCCAGTGGTTTCTCGCAGCCAGATCACCACATCGTCGCTGTTAACCACCCCCACGGTTGCGCTTTCCTCATCCGGGCGAGCTTTGAGGTTCACCCGCCCATCCAATACCCTCCCCAGCCTTTCAAAAGCCGGGAAATCCACCAGCCGCGCCGCCCCAGCCGCCGGAAGCGCCGGTTGTAAAAGCAGCCCTGCTGCCCCCAGGCCTGCCAGCTTTAGAAACTCTCGCCGCGTAAAAGAAGAAGATCCAGGCATGCTTAGCGATCCACCACATCCACGCGGGTACTGCTCTCGCCAGTCACCGTTGTGTCTATCATCCCCGGATCATAAGGCACTTCCGGCGCCAGCCAGCGCCATACCCACTTTGCATCTTGCGGGGTGCAGTTAATACAACCGCGCGAGACCGGGTCGCCGTACTTGTTGTGCCAGAAAGTAGAATGTACCGCCACGCCGCCCGTGGCGAAAATAGCCGCCCAGGCAATCCCAGGCAAATCATAGCCCGCTCCGGTTGTTCCACCAGACATTTGCAACGAGACATACTTCCGCGTCACCCGGTGCCTGCCAAGCGGCGTCGCCCAGGCCTCCACCCGGTTGCCATACATATCGAATTTTGCTCCAGTTGACACCCGGCAGAAATACACCTCCGTATTGCCTTCGAAGCAAGACATCATCTGCGAATGATCGTATATCACAACCCTTTTATCTTCGACCTCGGGGCTGATAGGCGCCAGTTCCTCCTGGCTAATCGGGCGGCAGGCCTCCGCCGGAACCCACAGCATATCAATGCCGCCAAAATAGTTCGGGTTGATGCGGTAGCGCACGTTGCCAGCATTGTCCACTCGTCGTTGGTCAGCCCAAAAAACCTGGCTGTAATACACTCGCAGCGGCAAACCGTCTGCCAGGCGGAATTTCACCCACGAATGATCGGCTGGTTCACGATCCAGCACGGCGTTGGCGTAAGGAGTTGTAATCTCCACCCACATCCCCGGCCCACGGCTGGAACTGGGTAGTTCATCGCTTGGCCGGTTCAGTTGGTTCGCCACCGGCTGCACATACGGCCCGTATAAATAGCCTTGCGGAGTCTCCACCCAGCGTTGGCTGTTGAAAGCAAACGTGGGCTTCTTCCCGCTCACATCGTTCAACCACGGCAGCACCGCGTCTTCGAACAATACGCCCACTGTGTCGCTTTCTGGGTCAGGACGCGCCTTTAATTCAACCCTACCAACGCACACTCGTCCCAGGCGCTGCGCCTCCGGAAAAGTGGTTTGCGCCAGTTGTGCCCCCAACGCAGTTTGTAAAGGGTTGGGCAATCCACTCCACGCAATAGCCCCCGCTCCTAAAGCAGAAAGTTTAAGAAAGTCTCGACGGGAAAAAGCGCCAACGGCGCTTTGGCTTTCAGTTGTGGTCATGATCTTTCAATTCTACCCTACAAATCCACTCACTTCGCCTGGTTGTAGGGAATTTCTCGCCTAGTATTAACCTTCAATTCGGAACCGCCGCAACCGAAGACTGTTGCTAACCACAAATACACTGCTGAAAGCCATCGCCCCCGCCGCCAGCATCGGGTTGAGCAGCCCAGCCGCCGCTGCTGGAATCAACAAGATATTATAAATGAAAGCCCAGAACAGATTTTGCTTAATCGTCCGCAGCGTTCTCCGGGACAAGGCAATCGCACGTGCTACGCCACGCAAGTCGCCGCTGATCAACACCACCGGAGCAGTCGCCATAGCCACATCTGTGCCGGTGCCAATGGCAATTCCTACCTCAGCTTGAGCTAAAGCTGGCGCGTCATTGATGCCATCGCCCACCATTGCCGTCGTCTGCCCGCTGGATTGCAGCTTCTTGATTTCAGCTGCCTTCTCCCCTGGCAATACTTCAGCCAATACCCGGTCTACGCCAACCTGCTTGGCAATTGCCCTGGCAGTCTGCTCGTTATCGCCGGTGATCATCACCACCTGCAGCCCCATCCGCTTGAGTGTTTCGATGGCCTGTTTCGAGCCATCCTTGACGGTATCTGCAATCCCAATCACGCCTTGCACAGCCTCATCCACCCCCACCAGGATGGCAGTCTTTGCCTCCTCTTGCAGGCGCTCCAACTCTTTTTCGAGCCCGTTGAGTTGCAAGCCATGTTCCCGCATCATCCGCAAGTTACCCACTCGCACCAATCGTCCCTCGACCTGCGCCTGCACGCCCCGTCCAACAATGGCTTGAAAGCCTTCTGGTTGGCTCAATGTCAAGCCGCGCTCGCCCGCCTCTGCCAGCAATGCTTCACCAAGTGGGTGTTCGCTGCCCTTTTCCACAGCTGCCGCCAGCCGGATAATCTCGTCTTGCGCCTTTCTGGTATCTTCACCACCGGTCTGGAGCACCACCACATCCGTCACTGCCGGTTGTCCACGCGTGATCGTGCCGGTTTTGTCCAAAACCACCGTGCTCACTCGCCCGGCGCGCTCCAAAGCCTCGCCCGATTTCAGCAAGACGCCCATCTCGGCGCCCTTGCCCGTCCCGACCATCACGGCGGTTGGCGTCGCCAAACCCATCGCGCACGGGCAGGCAATCACCAGCACCGCCACCATATTGATTAACGCCCGCGTAAACAGGTTGGTATCAGAACCGGCTGGCAAGGGGATCAGAAAATACCACACAAGAAAGGTCGCCAGGGCAATTACAATCACCACCGGCACGAAAATCGCCGATACCTGGTCGGTAAGTTTTTGAATCGGCGCTTTACTGCCTTGCGCGTCCTCCACCAGGCGCACAATTTGCGCCAGGGCGGTATCCTTGCCGACTTTCAAGGCTTCGAATTTTAACAAACCCAGCTTGTTCAAGGTTGCCCCAATTACTGCATCGCCAGGGCTTTTTTCAACCGGCAGCGACTCGCCGGTCAGCATCGATTCATCGACAGTCGAACGCCCTTCCACCACAACCCCATCCACCGGGATCTTCTCGCCGGGGCGCACCACCACAAAATCACCCACGCCCACATCTTCGACTGGCACATCCATCTCTTGCCCATCTCGCACCACCCGGGCGCTTTTTGCCTGTAAGCCCATCAGCTTTTTGATCGCTTCGCTGGTGCGTCCTTTGGCGCGCGCCTCCAGGAATTTACCCAGTTTCACCAGGGTGATGATCACTGCCGCGGTTTCGAAATAGACATGTCCATCCAACCAGCCCAGCACAATCGGCAGAGAGTAGAAATAAGCCGCCGAAGTTCCCATGGCAATCAATACATCCATGTTCGCCGCCCGGTTGCGCAGCGCTTTGGCGGCGCCGACATAATATTGCCAGCCTACATAGAATTGCACCGGCGTCGCCAGCGCCCACATCACCCATGGCAGCCACGGAGAGTGGGCAATTTCCATCGGCAAAAATCCTAAATCGTGCGACATTCCCAATGCAAACAGCGGGATCGTGAACAACAGCCCAACGATCAGGAAATGGCGCTGTTGGGCAATCTCTGCCGCCCTGGCAACCTGTTCAGCGTCTTCATAGCCCTCGCCAGTCTCCACCGCTTCGAAACCAGCCGCCGTAACAGCGCGCCGGATTTCAGCCTGGCTCAACACCGTCGGAATATACTGCACCCGCGCCCGTTCGCTGGCAAAACTTACCTGCGCCTGCAAAACGCCCGGCAGGCTCGCCAGGGCTTTCTCAAGCCTGCGGGCGTCATTATCGTCGCTCAAGCGCTTAATTAATATATCCGCTTCACCAGTCGCCACGCCATACCCCGCCCGCTGCACCCGTCCGATCAGGTCATCCAGGGTCGCCAATTCGGGATTGAACTCCACCGTGGCGCGTTCCGACGAAAGGTTAACCAACGCCGTCTCTACACCGCTAACCTTCTTGAGATTACGCTCAACTGTCGCCACACAGTTGGCGCAAGTCATCCCTGTAATTGGCAGGGTAATCTGTTTGCTTTCGCTCATATGCTGACCTGTTGGATTGAAAAACCTAGTTGACAGCCGGGTAATTGATCTCTTTTAGTAAGGCCTTGATCTGTTCCTCGGTCGCCGGAGCGTCGAAGGTGATCACCGCTTGCTTGTTCTCAGCGCTGGCAGCCACGTTCTGCACACCTGCCAATTCGCTCACCTCGCTCTGAATCGTATGCACGCAATGACCGCACGAAATATTGGGAATAGTATAAGTTACCGTAGTCATGATCTTGATCTCCTTAAAATTATCTAGATGGGTAAGGTTGAGTTATCGCCGTTAAAACTAAACTTTCATGGCTGCATCGAAAACATCTGCAATTTCCTTCAAAACCCGCTGGCGATCTTCCACGCTATCGCCGCGCACCGCTGTGATCAAGCAGGATTGTAAATGCTCTTCCAGAATATTGCTGCTGATCTTATTCAAGGCCGCTTGCACAGCTTGAATTTGCCGGATGACATCGATGCAATAGGCGTCATCTTCGACCATCCGCTGAATGCCGCGAATATGCCCTTCCACAGTTTTCAACCGCTGCAAAGCACTCTCATGTTTCATCACAGCCAACCTTTCATACCCCCCCCAGGGGGGGAGGGGTACTTAAGAGTATACCAAGTTGCTCTAAATTGTCAAGTCATTTCGGTTCTTAGTTCCCAAAAAAATAACTTCTTTACCCCCACTCGCCAAATCTCATCGCCCCACTGCCATTTCGATCGCCCGGATTAACTCCTGTATCTCCACATACCCCTGCCACTGCTTCAACACGCTCCCGCCCCCATCTACCAAGAAGAAATGTGGCTGGTTGCGATAACGCAGCGCCTTCTTTAACATTGCCGTTGCCGGATCGTCGATATCCAGGTAGATAAAATTTATCTTTTCTGAATAGCGCTCTTCCAATCCGTGCACCAGCGGCGCCATCGCCTGGCTCGCACCGTCCCAAAACGCAAAAAACATGATGAATTGCACTTTTCCCGCAGCCAGTTTCACTTCGGCTGGGTCGCTGGCTTGCAGTTCTGAACTGATCCAGGGCGGCGGCGGTAAGGGCGTGAAGGTCGGCGTAGCGGTCGGCGTCGGTGTCAGGGTTGACGTGGGTGTCGGCGAGGGGATAGATATCGTTGTCGCTGTGGGCGAAATTTCTGGCGTCATGGTAGGAGTCGAACCTAACGTGCCGGTCGGGCTGGGAGTGGCGGTGAGTGGATCATCTTCTAAGCCTTCTCCTCCCAAGACGCTCTGGGTGTTGGTTGGCTGCTGTGGACCTGGATAAGTATCCCCAACTGCTGTTGTCGAGGTTGGCTGCTGCGGTCCAGGGTAAACGCCGGAACCCCCTGTCGCTGTCGGTTGGTCTGGACCCGGATATCCCTCGCTGGATGTTCCGTCCTGATCTGGCGTGAGCGATGGCGTCAGGGTTGGCGTCGGCGTCAGGGTTTCCAAATCCGCTGAAGCCCCGCCATCGGTCACCGTGGGTTCCATGGGCGTCTGCGTCGCCGGTGCAGGATAACCACCTCCCGGAGCGGGGTATAAGCCAAGCGGAGTGTTTTCCGGTATGGGGGCGAGCGGGTCAGGATAACTCCCACCAGGCGCTTCTCCAGGTCCCGGGTAACCGCCGGCTGCTGTCGCCATTTGCGCCTGTGTCGCCGTCCCGGTGACCGCCGCCTCGCCAGGTGAAAAAACCTGCGGCAGCCGGCAGGCCCAAAGCAGCGCGGCGCTTGCCAGCAACAACCAAAATGCTGCTCGCCTCATCTTACCCATCGATATCACCTAAAGTCTTCTTTATAAACATCTCCACTAATCATACCAGAGAATTGTAACGCGGTTGGCTTCCTTCCGGTCATGCTTTTTCGTCCACTTGACAGCCGCGCCTTTTGCTCTTACACTAGCCACATGTTCTCCCCATCCTGGCAGCGTCTCGCTCCCTATCTCATCCTGATCGGTGGCCTGGTTTGGATCTTCGCCAGCCGGGCTGATCCCAGTCAAACCACCGCTTCACCACCGGTAGCCCAGGCCGGCTTTCGCGCGCCAGATTTCAGCCTGCGGACCGCTGAGGGTGAAATTATCACACTCTCAGAACTCAAAGGTCGCCCGATCCTGATCAACTTTTGGGCTTCCTGGTGCCCACCTTGCCGGGCTGAGATGCCGGCCTTCGAGCGCGCCTACCAGGCCTGGCAAGATCAAGGCTTTTTGATCCTCGCCATCAACGCCACCCAACAAGATTCGGTCGACCAGGCGCTTGCTTTCGCCCAGGAATATGGTTTGAGCTTTCCCTTACTCTTCGATGCCGATGGCCAGGTCTATCGCAACTACCAGGTGCGCTCGCTGCCCACTTCGTTTTTCGTCGATCCACAAGGCGTTATTCGAGAAGTAGTCGTTGGAGGTCCTATTTCAGAAGCTCTCCTGCATGTGCGCGTGGAGCAACTCCTCAAATCACCCTTTTTGGAGCGGCCGTAATGCTGCCAGTTTTACAAATCGGACCCTTAGCTTTACAGACCCCCGGACTGGCGCTGTTATTGGGCCTGTGGCTCGGTCTCACTTTGGCTGAAAAAAATGCCTACCGGCGCGGCATCCACCCCGACGTGCTCTATAACCTGGTCTTTCTTGCCCTGATTGCCGCCGCCATTGGCGCTCGCTTACTCTACGTCCTGCGCTACCCGGGCGCTTTCATCGCCAGTCCAGTCAGCCTGATTTCACTCAACCCCGGCCTGTTAGATCCTCTCGGCGCCGCCGTTGCAGGTGGACTGGCAGCCCTGGCTTTCATCCAGCGCAAAAAACTGCCCGGCTGGCCGCTGCTCGACGCCCTCACCCCCTTGCTGTCTGTCGTCATGCTCGCGCTGGGCTTCTCTCATCTTGCTTCCGGCGTCGCCTTTGGCGCTCCAACCAACCTGCCCTGGGCGATCGACCTTTGGGGCGCCTCGCGCCATCCATCGCAGGTCTACGAAATCCTGGCCGCCGCTCTGATCCTGGCCTGGGTTTGGCCATCCCGGTCGCGTTGGCAAAATGCTACACCCGGCGTGGTATTTCTCATTTTTCTCGCTGGCAGCGCTGCCGCCCGCCTCTTCCTGGAAGCCTGGCGCGGCGATAGTCTCATCCTGTTCGCCGGACTGCGCAGCGCCCAAATCGCCGCCTGGCTGGCGCTGGCAGGCAGTTTGTGGGCGCTTCATAAACTGCGGCTTCATCCTACCGCTGTAGAGAACCATCTCACTGCTCAATAAAGCCGGGCAGGTGTGTAACTTTTTACAGGTTGTATCATCTAAGAGCAGATAAATCATTCAATCCAGGAGGCCAACTGTGCAACAAGAAATTGGGTTCGAAGTCATTCTCGCACAACCATTTGACCAGGCTTTAGAGAAAGTCATCGCGGCGCTGAAAGTTGAGGGCTTTGGCGTATTGACTCGCATCGATGTCAAAGCCACCCTTAAAGAAAAGCTCGATCAAGATTTCCGCCTCTATGTCATCCTGGGCGCTTGCAACCCCCCGCTCGCTCATCGCGCCTTATCTGCCCACGCCGAAATTGGTTTAATGCTGCCTTGTAATGTCACCATCGAAGAGACCGAAAACGGCGCTTCGCTGGCTCGCATTGCTAATCCTGAGGTGATGATGCAAGTCGCCGGGCTTGAAAATTCAACTGAACTGATCGCTGTTGCTCAAGAAGCCCGCGCTCGCCTGGAACGCGTGGCGCACACCCTGGCCCAACCCTGAAAGGGTCTCTATCTATGGATCAAGTCTTCATCCGCGATCTCAAAGCACGCGGTATTCTGGGAGTATATGAGTGGGAGCGTCACGAAGCGCAGGAAATTATCATCAATGTGACGCTCTATACGGATCTCAGCCAGGCTGCTGCCAGCGATGATATTCGTCAATGCGTTGACTATCACCAACTGGCCACCAAATTGCTAACCCACTCCGAGACAGCCCAACGCCTGACGGTCGAAGCCCTGGCTGAAGATCTGGCGCGCCTGTGCCTGGCAACGCCAGGGGTGTTAAAAGTACGCTTGCGAGTAGAGAAACCCGCCGCCTTACGCTTCGCCCGTTCTGCAGGAGTCGAAATCGAACGCAGCCGCTCGTAAATTTAGAGCAACGGCGCCGAACCGCGCGCAATATTGGCCAGAAACTCTTGGCGGGTCGCCGGGTTATTGCGGAAGGCGCCCATCATTGTGGAGGTCGTCATGCGTGCATCGTGCTTCTTAACGCCGCGCATGGTGGCGCACAAGTGCAATCCTTCGATTACCACTGCTACTCCCCAGGGGGAGAGTAAGCCATCGATGAACTCGGCGATCTGGCGTGTCATGCGCTCTTGCACTTGCAAACGCCGTGCAAACATATCGACGATGCGCGGAATTTTCGATAATCCGACCACCCGTCCTTTCGGGAAATAAGCCACATGGGCGCGCCCGACAAATGGCAAGAAATGGTGCTCGCACAGGCTATAAAACTCGATGTCGCGCACCACCACCATCTCGTCATACGCCTCTTCAAATAAAGCCCCGTTCAACAATGCTTCGGGGTCAATACGGTAGCCCTCCAGTAGCTCGCTCAACATGCGGGCAAAGCGGTCTGGGGTGTTGTTGATTCCCTGCCGGGTAGGGTCTTCGCCAATCGCAGTCAATATTTGTTCGACCGCCTGGCGCACAGAGGCTTCGTCAATCCCAGCGCCGGTCAGTGGTGACGCCAATTCAATGAGTGATTTTTTGAGTTTCATAGCACCTCGCTTCGCGATGAAAAAAACTCCAGAGCGTGTAACCGCCCTGGAGCCGTCTGTCGGGGCGCTGGGATTTGAACCCAGGGCCTCTTGCACCCCATGCAAGCGCGCTAGCCGGACTGCGCCACGCCCCGATCAAGCGGGTGAGATTATAGCGCAGAGTGTAGTTTCTGGCAACCCTTTACAAATCCCAGTTTTTACAAAAAGCAGAACTATAATCGTTGCATAACTAATTCTTAACACTTGACGAATTATTCAGCCAGTGATACACTTTAAACACATAAACATAGGAAAGGAGGCTAAAAACTGATGACTGGTGAACCCATCACAAGACTGGTGAATTTATTGAATGCGCCTCCTGAAAGGTTGCCTTAGCGACCTGGTTCTTTCCACAGCCTCGCTTTTCGCAGCCACAGGAGCGCCCCTCCTGTGGCTGTTTGATTCCTGGCAAGTTGCCGAATTACCAGCCAGAATAACACTCTTGCGCCACAGGATTACCAAACCTTTGGATTTTTCTCTTTCATAACGAAGGAACCTATGTTGAAGAATTTTCAAAACAAGTACGATCCAGACCAGGATGAAGTCGAAGATCAATTCCCGGTACGCAATGCTTCGCGAGAGAAACGCTATAACAAAGCGCATCGGAAAGTCGACCAAAGCAAACAGCAGGCCCTCAAGGCGCAAGCGCAGCAACTGCACGAGCAATCCGACCAGCAAGAAACCCAATTTGAGTTCACCTACCTGGCTTCGCGCCATGAGCGTGAGTGGATTGTCAATTCATTGGGGAATTTCTATCAGGAACACTGGTTGAAAGACGTCTTGCGACTGGTCAAAGGCGGCAAAGAAGCGCATGTTTACCAGTGCCTGGCCCCTGACCAACGATCCAGCGAAGCCAATCCATACCTGGCAGCCAAGGTCTACCGCCCGCGCATGTTCCGCAACTTGCGCAACGATAAACTCTATCGCCAGGGACGCGCCAATCTCGACTCGGATGGTCGTGAAATCATTGATGACCGTATGCTGCATGCGATCCAAAAACGCACGCGTTTCGGCATGCAACTGCTGCATACCTCCTGGGTCGAACATGAAGTCAAGGCTTTGCAAACCCTGCACCAGGCCGGCGCCGATGTCCCTGAAGTGTACGCCAGTGGTCACAATGCTATCTTGATGAGCTACATAGGCGGACCTGATATGGCTGCTCCAACCCTCAATACAGTGGAACTGGAACCGGATGAAGCCCGCCCCTTATTCGCCCGCCTGGTGCGCAACCTGGAGATCATGCTGGCGCATCAACTGGTGCATGGCGATTTTTCTGCCTACAACGTGTTGTATTGGGAGGGAGAGATTACAATCATCGATTTTCCCCAGGTGATCCACCCTGAGAAAAACCGCCAGGCTTTTCGGATTTTCGAGCGCGATGTCACCCGCCTGTGCGAATATTTCTCCAACCAGGGTGTAGTCTGCCAACCACGCCAGTTGGCCGCGGATCTCTGGACTGCCTACAACTATCGCCTGCGTCCCGAAATCGATCCCGCTTTGCTAGACGCCGACGACCCAGAAGATCGAGCCGCCTGGCAAAGAAACGCCTCGCGGTGAGAATTGTCTGGATGCCTCAACTGAGGGGGCTTGCCTAGCACGCAAACCCCCTCAGTTATCTTGATCTTCAACGGATGACCTTCAATCCCTCATCTCCAATTTCCCAAACACTGTTGGCAAAGCCATCTATAAAATAGCGATCGTGCACCACTGCCATCACCGTCCCTTCGAAGCCAACCAGCGCCTGCTCGAAGCGGCTGCGGGCTGGGATATCCAGGTGGTTGATCGGCTCATCCAGCAGCAGCAGGTTACAGCCCTGAGCCGCCAGGCACGCCAACATCAACCGCGCCCGCTCTCCATAAGACAGGCTGCCCACCTTTTTGAACACATCATCGCCAGAGAACAGAAACTTGTGCAGAAAGGCGCGCCCTTGCGTTTCTGAAAAAGCGGCAAAGCTGCAAATCGTCTCTAAAGCGTCCCATTCCGGGTGTAAAACTTCCTGTTCTTGCGCCATATACCCGCACCGCACACTCGGCCCCAGCCTAGCCCGGCCTGAAACGGGCGGCAATTCACCAGTAATGGTGCGCAGTAAAGTAGTCTTACCTGCCCCGTTCCGTCCAATCAGCGCCAACCGCTGCCCATAGCGTACCTGTTGGTTCAAATCGCTCAATAAAGCCATCCCATTGTAACCGACGCTCAAATCTTCCAAAACCACCACTGCCCGGCTGCTTTCACCTGCCTCGCCAAAATCCAATTTCATCTGCCAGCCCTGGCGCGGCTTCTCCAGTCGCTCTTCTGTCAGCAGCGTCTCGATGCGCTTTTCGATATTCTTGGCTCGTTTGATGGTGCCTTTGGTACGGTTGGCGAAAAAGCCCTTGGCAAATTTATCGCCTGAATCGCCTTTGCCGCCCTTCTTGAAAGCCGCATCCTGGCGCACGCTGGCAGCCGCCCGGCGTAGGCGGACGATCTCGGCTTGCTGTTCCTGGTAATCTTGCATCCGCCGCTGGCGCTCGAACATTTTCTGCTCCACATAAGCGCTGTAATTTCCAGCGTAGACCTGTAACTGGCGGGTTAGCGGGTCGATTTCCAGGATGCCCGTTACAGTGTGATCCAGAAAAGTGCGGTCATGGGAGACCAACAACACAGCCGCCCTGCGACTCAACGCTGACTCAACCAGCCATTCTTCCAACCATGCCAGCATCTCCAGATCCAAATGATTGGTCGGCTCATCCAGCAATAGCACTTCCGGTGCGGATAGCAGCACTCCAGCCAGCCCCAGGCGCGTTTTCTGCCCCCCGCTCAAGCGCCCCACCGGCGTATACAGCGCATACTCCTCCAATCCCAGGGCTGCTAACATCTGGGGGACTCGCGTCGCGCTCTGGGCAGCAATCTCCATCTGTGCCAGGGTGCGGTCATAAGCCTGTTGCAACCCTGGTTGGTTGCTCCCCCCAGTCAGCGCCGCAGCCAATCTTTCTAATTCACTGGTCAAATCGTTCAGGTTGCCAGCCATCTCATCGAAAAAACCGCCAATCGTCCCACTGACCTGCAAACCTTGCGGTAAATACCCTAACCGCACATCCGAACGGCTGAACTGAAAACCACCCAAGTCGGGCGTCTCCAACCCTGCCAGGATGCGCAGTAAGGTCGTCTTCCCACAGCCGTTTGGCCCAACCAGTCCCAGCCTCTCCCCACTGTTCAACTGGAAAGAAATATCCTTCAAAATCGTATCGCCCCCAAACGATTTATTAATAGAATTGACACGTAACATACACACCTCTAGAAAAAGAAAACCGAGGGCTAACGCCCTCGGCGAATCATTCACAGCCGCATTGCGTTTCCCGGAAAAATGCTTCGTTAAAGAGTTGTGCCTGTCATCGTTTGCTCCTGAATCGAGTACCTGCAAAAATTATATCATAAATCCATTCGCCACGAACCACAGCGCCGTTATGCTACTTCCCCAGCCACTTTCAAAACCCGTGCTGCCCGCAGCGTCACCCAGGCGTTCGCCTGTTTTGGCGCCCCAAAATCGATCCAGGTCTTCCCAGCATAGTGATATTCCAACGCCCAACGCCCCTTTTCGTCCTGCTTCTCCACAATCAATTCCAGGGCGCTGGCCAGCCTGGGATCGTTCCCATAGCCCAGATTGACCAGGGCTTCTACAATCTGTAAAATATCGGTCACATAGAACACCGGAAAACCGAATTTCCACCAGCTGCGGTTCGGTTTCTCGGCATAGCCGGAAGGGTAAGCCGCCGTTGCCGGATCTACACTGAACAAAAAATCCACACCTCGTTGGATGGCGCGTTCGATCAAAGGCGTACGTTGGGAATTTGGCAATTTCGAGAAAGCCATCATCACCTTGGCTGCCCCCCAGGCGCACGGCATTTGATTATTAGCCCCGCAGGCAAACATTGGACCGCACTGGTATGCATAATACCGCATGGGCGACTGGCGCTCTTGAGCAGGAGATAATCCTTCACCGGTCACCGTGCGGGCCATCCACTCGAAGGCGGTTTCCAAACGCAGGTCTTCATAGCCCAGTTCCCGGATTGCCCAGGCAAGATTCCCCTGCAAGCAATCGATCGTACCTGAAGGCGCTCCTGTCGAAGAAATCTGACCGCCACCGGCGAGAGCATGATCTAAATAATATGCGCAGGCTTGAGCAATCCGCCCATCTTGCTCAACGCTTGCCCCCAACTGGGCCAACAATATCAGTGACCACACCGTCGAGCGGTATTTTGGATTGTAGCCAGGTCCGGGTTTCATCCAAAAACCAGCTTCATCCATCTTTGCCAGAATTTCCGCAATCGCACCGCTTTGATGAGCCGCTTTGCGAGCGGCGCGTAATTCCGCATCTGTCTCGGGCGCTCCCAATACATCTTTTAAAGCCAGGTATCGCACGCCCGGATTTGAATCCTCCAAAAGCCAGGTGATCGAATCTCCTTTTAATTGATTTAGCCAAACCATCGTCGTTCCTCCTGATTTGATTTTAGCACCAAGTATGAATTTTAAACCCAGTGATTTGGAATTTATCCTTTACAGAAATTGCTACCCTGTATCACCGAATATCCTTAATCTGTGTAATCAATTCCCATCGCCTTGACAATTTGAAAAAACCTTGTATCATTTTCTTACGTCGCCCAGTCGGGGAAAAAATATCAGAAAATTTTCAAAAGTGATGTTTCTATGCAAATAAACGATTCTACCTATAAAAACTTGCAACAGGAAATCCTAAACTTAATTCGCCAGGAAGCCATTCCGGGTGCAGCCTTCTCGATAACCAATGCCAGCAAAACACTTTGGGAATCCGGATTTGGCGTGACCGACCAGCATGACCAGCGCTCAGTGACGCCAGACACCCTGTTCAGCCTACAATCCTGTTCAAAGGTTTTCACTGCGACGGCAATTCTGATAGCGGTTCAACAAGGTCTCTTAGATCTGGATCTCCCGATCAACGAGTACCTGCCCGGCTTCAAACTGCAAAGCCGCTTCGAATCATGCCCAGAGCGGTTGATCACCCTGCGCGTAATGCTCTCACATAAAGCGGGGCTGACTCACGAAGCCCCACTGGGCAACAACTACACCCCACATTATGAAATCGTTACGTTTGAAGATCACATTCAAAGCATCCAACGCACCTGGCTGCGTTACCCGGTTGGTCAACGATACGCCTACTCCAACCTCGGAATTGACCTGGCAGGCTATATCCTACAACATGTCTCAGGAGTACCTTTTGCAGAATATGTACGCCAAAAACTCTTTCTGCCTTTGGAAATGACGCACAGCACATTCGATATCGAGGCGGCGCTTTCCAACCCCCAGCGAGCCAGCGGCCATGATGCGTTTGTTAAAGCGACCGGCAAACCGTTGCCTCAGCATATCCCAATGCTGCCTTCCGGCGGTTTATTCTCCAGCGCCAGCGATGTGGCGCGCTTTATACGCTTTCAGCTCAACCAAGCTCGGGTGAATGGAAAAACAGTGCTGGATGAACGTTACCTGCAAGTGATGCTTTCGATCCCTAATCCAATGGAAGGCCAGTTCGAAGGCTACGGATTGGGCGTCGCCATCAATCGTATCCACAATACAATCCTTTGCCATCATGGAGGCGGAGGGTTTGGTTTCCAGTGCAACATGCAATGGATTTCTGAAGAAGGAGTTGGCGTGGTCTTTCTGACCAACAGCGCGAACCATTCTTCGGCCTGGAATCTACCCCATAGTATCCTCACTCGTCTCCTGGGAGCGCGTCAAACACAGGGGCAACCCGCACCCAAAGCCGATAGGATTCTTCAAAATGACCCGGCACGGCGAATCTACCTCGGACATTACGTAGGACGGCTGCCAGATAGCTGGCATGTTTTCCCGACAAAACAAGGCCTTCGTATGCGCCATGCCAACAGCCGCGCCTCCCGCTGCATGAATTTCTATCAGCCAGACCAAGCGTACACAATAACTCCTTCCCGCCTTAGTCATTGGCGTTTTAGCCTGGATGCAAGGGGACGCCCACTCACCATGGCGCATATAGATAGCGGAAATCTATATGATTACAATACAAGGCCTGCTGACCCGCCAGGGATCAACAATCCCGAATGGCGCGCTTTCACCGGAACCTACCTGGCTTTGTTATCTGGCGCAATCCCCGACATGATGACTATCCGTTTAAAAAATGGCTCTCTTTTCTTGATTTTTGATAATCCAGCCAAGCGCATCACTCTGCGTCTGGACGAACACCTGCCAAGGCTTTTCTTCACCAGCACCGGCGAAGCGATCGATTTTACGAGCGAACAGCCACTTTTTTGCGGCGTACTGGTCAGGCGGATTGGCCACGTCGAGAAGGCACGCCAGTGGCTTATACTGCTGCGCGGCTTGATCCATTTTTGGCTTACCCGAAAACGCTTCCAGCTTCAACGGTAACTATTCCCAGCGACTTCTCGTAAGTTTGATAAAATAGCCCTATCCACCTGACGTACGCGCTCAACCGATAGGAGTCGTCATGCAATTTCAATCGTACGCTTACGGAAAAAACCACTGGCTTTTAGAGCCCGACCTCGCCCCGATTTTGCAGCGTCTTTGGCCTGAATTCGCCCAACACCAGGCAGAACTCGGACGTTTCGGCGAACTGGCTGGCGGGCGCGCCTACCAGATCGCCGATTGGGTCGATCGCGCCGCCCCACCTGAACTGGTGATGCACGATTTGAATGGCCAGCGCGTCGATCGCGCCCGCCTCGACCCCGCCCACGCCCAACTGCTCCAGGATTTAGCCTTCATCAACCGCCCACCCTACCAGGGCGGCTCCTGGCTGCACCACTTTGCCCTCGGCTATCTGCTGGCTGACACCGGGCTGTACTGCACTCTGATCGTCACCAACCAGACCGCTTACGCAATCCACAAATATGCCCCCGAACACAAAGCCTGGCTCGACCAGCTTCTCTCCGGTCATTTCTGGGGCGCCACCTGGATGTCTGAAACCCAGGCCGGCAGCGACCTGGGCGCCAATACCACCCTCGCCCACCCTGACGGCGACTGCTGGCGCCTCAACGGACCGGATAAATACTTCGCCAGCAATGCCGGCATCGCCGACCTGGCCATCGCCACCGCCCGCCCTCCAGGCGCTCCTGCTGGGCCAAAGGGCATCGCCCTGTTCCTGGTTCCGCGCCTGGACGACCAGGGGCAGTTGAACTATCACCTGCGCCGTTTCAAGCGTAAAAGCGCCACCCGCGCCGTTCCCACCGGCGAAGTGGAATTCCACAACAGCCAGGCTTACCTGGTGGGAGAAGCCGAACTGGGCATCTACTACACCCTCGAAAACCTGACCGTCTCGCGCCTCGCCAACACCGCCGGCGCTATGGGCATGGCGCGCAAAGCCCACCTCGAAGCCTTGCTACGAACGCAAGCTCGCGCCGCTTTTGGCAAGAACCTGATTGAACATCCGCTCGTGCGCTACGATCTCACTGATCTTGCTGTGCGCACGGCTGGCGGCCTGGCATTAGCCTTCCATGCTATCCAGGCCTTCGACCGCGCCTGGCTCGAAACCCCACCTTACACCAGCGCCTACCACCACGCCCGATTCCTCTCTCACCTGGCCAAAAACCGCACCGCCGATCACGCCATCTTCACCACCCAGTTAGCCATGGAAATCTTTGGCGGCCTGGGCTTTATGGAAGATTTCGCCGTTTCGCGTCTGCATCGCGAAGCCCTGGTCACCTCCATCTGGGAAGGAACCAGCAATATCCAGGCCCTCGACATGCTCGAAGCCATGCACAAGAAAGCCGCTCACGAACCCTTCCTGGACGAAATTCTGCCCATGCTCCAGCGCGCTGGAACTGACTCCGCCCGCCTGGCCAGCCAATCCATTCAAAAGGCGCTCTCCGAACTCAGCGCCTCGCCCGCCTTGCAAGCCCAATGGCTCTCGAAAACTGCCCTGAGCACCCTGGCAGATGCCGCTCAAGTCGCCCTGCTCTACGATCTGGCAGAAAGCGCCGGAGAACGCTATGCGAAACTGGCTGAACTCTACGCCGCCCACTTCCTGCAGCACCTACCCTACCCGGCCTGGGCGTTAAACGATCCACAAATCTGGCAGCCGCTTCCACTGGTTTAGCAACCGATCAATTACTTCATGTTCCAACCCAATTGCCTCCCAAAATCAAATCCGCTCTCAGCCATCGGCTTCCGGCAATCTGCTATCATCGCGCCATCCAATACCCCATCCGTTCACTACGTTCCCAAACTCCGTTCTCCAATCTGTTGTATAATCTCTGGTCTAAAACTTCGCGCCCTTCGCGTCTTTGCGTTTCAAATTTCACCGCCATCCACCGCGCCCTTCTAGCTTGTAATGACTGATTCAATTTCTGAACACCTGACCCGTCAACTCGATACTTTACCCACCCGTCCTGGTTGCTATATAATGAAAGACGCCGGCGGTCAGGTCATCTATGTTGGCAAAGCCATTAATCTACGCAACCGCGTGCGTTCCTATTTCCACGCTGCTCCCCAGCAGCACCCCCGCACCCGCCAGTTGGTCAGCAAAATCGCTGATATCGAATGGATCGTTGTCACTTCAGAGCTAGAAGCCTTGATCTTGGAAATGAACCTGATCAAGAAGCATCGTCCGCACTACAACGTGCGCCTGAAAGACGACAAGCGTTATCCCTACATCAAAGTCCATTGGGCTGACCCCTTCCCCAAAGTCACCGTCACCCGCCAGATGCTGCAAGACGGCTCTCGCTATTTCGGCCCCTACACCAGCGTCTGG
>JAGUYW010000054.1 GCA_020061105.1 Anaerolineales bacterium
CGCTGCTGGTCGTCCATTCCGGTCAGGTTCTGCCCGTTCAGCCACACCCGCCCACGGTCGACCAAATCAATCCCGCTGATCAGGTTGAGCAGGGTGCTCTTGCCGCTGCCGCTCTTGCCCAGGATGGCGGTGAAGTCGCCCTGGCAGAATTCGGCGCAGGCGTCTTGTAAAACAATGCGCGTCTTATCACCCTCCAGGTAACTTTTGGAGAGGTTTTCGAGCAGCAGATATTCGCCATTTGACATCCCGGGCCGGGCTTTCTCTTCCATACAGGTTTATCCGTCAGTTTTGTGAATTTCTAAAGCCACCCGCAAGCCCGATTCGATGGCGCCTTGAATCCAGGCATGGAACAGGGAGGCGTGTTCGCCAGCAAAATGGTAGCGCCCTTCGGGCGCCATAATATGGTCGTGCAAGTGAGTTTGCTGCCCAGGCTCGAAGAGCGCAAAGGCGCCGCCGGCGAAGGGGTCGTCGTGCCACATCTGCGAAGCGCCGCCTTCGAAGGCGCGCTGCGCCTGGGGATGGATCTCGATGATGTTCTCCAGGCACTGCTCGATGCGATCTTGCGGCGAGAGCGAGCCCCAGCGGTGGGCGTCGTTGGCCCAGGTATAGCTGGCCAACAGCACGCCGCGCCCGGTCTCGCGACCATGTTCGGGGTAGAAGACATTGCGCACCGCCAGGTCGGTGATCGTGCCACCGCCAAAAATGCCGTCGTCTTCTTCCCAGAAGCGGCGTCTGAATTGTAAGAAAATTTTACCCGAAGCATCGTAATGAAGCTGGCGGATGGCGCGCTGCTTGGGGCGCGAGAATGGCTTGAGGGTTTCGATATGCCGCAAGACCGGGAAGGGGATGGTCAAAATGGCATAGTCGGCCTGCATATTGAAGCGCCCGGCGGCAGTCTGGTAGTGGATGGTGACCTCGTCGGGCGATTGGTCGAGGGCAATCACGCGCGCCCCGAAGTGAATGCGATCGTGCAAAGCCGGGTAAAAGGCCATCGGTAGACGATCGGTGCCGCCTTCAAGCTGCACCAGGTTGGAGTAGAATTTGCCAACATCCTCACGCAGCAACTCCAGGAAGGAGGAATTCATGATCGACTCCTGGTTATACAGCAATCCGAAAGCTTCGATCGCTCCTTCTGACCAGCCTTTCAATTCTAAAAATTCGCGCACCGAGTATTCGTCGTGGCGGGCGTAAATGTCATCCCAGGCATCCTCGCCTTCGGCGCGCAAGCGCGCCAGGATGGGGGCGATGGCTTCTTCCCACAGCTCGCCAACCGGGCGGCCGCGCTCTGCGGGGGCGACGTCGAAACCGAGCAGATCGGGCTGCTGGCGAATTTCTGCCACGCGGTAGCGCCGGCCGTCGATATAACTGTAAGCTTGCGGATTATCGATCGTAAAGGGATTGGTTTTCAGGCCGAATTTCTCGATGTAGGCAATCGTCAGGCGGTGCGACTGCGGAATGCGCATCGCTCCCGCCTCGCCATACAGGCCGGGGGCGAAGGGCTGGCGCAAGGTCAAAATGCGCCCGCCCACCCTGTTTTGGGCTTCGAGAACCTGGACATCGTGACCGGCGCGCAGCAGTTCATACGCTGCAACCAGCCCGGCCATGCCAGCGCCGATAACGATAATGCGTTTGGGCGCGGCGCGGCGAGCAGGTAGTCCGTTTTCAATCAGGGGCAAATAGATCGATTCAAGCTGTGTAAAATTCATTGTTTCCTCACCAGTAATCAATTTCTGTCTTGTTTATAGGCCAATAATGCTCGCTCCCGCGCCTGGCTGTGATCGACCAGCGGAGCGGGATAATCGACGCCAATGAACCATCCAGCCGCCTTTTGAAGATCGGGCGGCATTTTCCACGGCTCATGAAGATATTCATCCGGAACCCGGCGCAGTTCCGGCAGCCAGCGCCGGATATAGCGGCCTTGCGGATCGTGCTTGAGGCCTTGCGAAACCGGGTTGAAGATCCGGAAGTAAGGCGCTGCGTCCGTACCGGTGCCAGCCGTCCACTGCCAGCCGCCATTGTTGGCAGCCGGGTCGCCATCGACCAACTGCTGCATAAACCAGCGCTCGCCCCAGCGCCAGTCGATCAGCAAATCTTTGGTCAAAAAAGAAGCCACGATCATGCGCGCCCGGTTGTGCATCCAGCCGCTGTGCAGCAGCTGGCGCATGGCAGCGTCTACTACCGGATAACCGGTGCGGCCCTCGCACCAGGCCTGGAAGTTCGCCTGGTCATTTTCCCAGCGCACATGCGGCAGGCGAAAATTCTCACGGCGTACACTCGGGTAATGATAAAGCATGTGGATATAAAACTCGCGCCAGATCAGTTCATTGAGCCAGGTTTCAGCGCTCTGGCGCGCTTCCAGGTGAGGGGCGTCCTGGATGGCCTGCATGGCGCCGGCGATCGCCTGGCGGGCTGAAAGCATTCCAAAACGCAAGTAGGGCGAGAGCTGCGAGGTGCCGGGAATATCCAACTGGTTGCGGCTGGCGGCGTAATGGTAAACCGGCGGCAGGTGGAAATCGATTTCTTCGATCGGGGTGTGCAAAAAATCCGCCAGGCGGCGCTGCGCTTCGGCTTCGCCAGGCAGAAAGGAAAAACCTTCCGGCAATTCCGGTAAGGTTGGAATGGGATCTGACGGAATGCCAACCGGGCTTGCTACTTGCTGCGGTTGAGAAAAGCGCTGGCCGGGTTGCGGCCCGGGCAAGGCTTTCCAGGCTTTGCTGAAGGGCGTAAAGACCGTGAAGGGAGCGCCATTGCCCTTCAGCACGCTGCCGGGGGGTTTGGCGGCCGGGCTGCCGACCCAAGTCACTGGCAGTTGTTCAGCAATGCGCTGGTCACGGGCGCTGGCGTACGGGGTGTGATCTAGCTCGGCAAAAATCGCCTGCGCCTGGCATTCTTGCAGCAGCTTTCGCAGTTCGGCCTGCGGATCTCCCCGGCGCACCACCAGGTAGCTGCCCAGACAGCGCAGGTTCCGATCGAGCTCACGCAAACCACACCATAGAAAAGCCAGGCGTTTTTCGCTCATATAGGAGGAGGCTAAAAGGCGCTCGTCCAAAATGAAAACGGGCACTACCTGCCCAACCAATTCGAGGGCGCTGTTCAAGGCCTGGTTATCGACCAGGCGTAAATCACGCCGCACCCACCAGAGCGCACAGCTCATGCCACCTTCTCGCTGGCGGTGTCTAATGCCACCAGCTCTTGATCGTCGAGCTTCCACTCGAGGGCACCGCAAATATCGGTCGCCTGGCGGGCGTTCTTGGGCCCCGGGATGGGCACGCTGCCCTTGCCGATGCACCAGTTCAAAGCCACCTGAGACAGGCTGCGACCGCCATGATCGCGCCCGATATCGCTCATCAAGTTCAGTAGCGGCTGGATTTTTTCCAGGTAGGCGCGGTGGTAACGGCGGCTGCGGATGCCCGGCGGCGGGTTTTCAGGCGTGTATTTGCCGCTCAAGATGCCTTTGGCCAACGGGCTGTAGGCGATCACGGTGATGCCCAAT
Organism: Anaerolineales bacterium; assembly: GCA_020061105.1. Classification (GTDB taxonomy): domain Bacteria; phylum Chloroflexota; class Anaerolineae; order Anaerolineales; family UBA4823; genus JAGUYW01. The sequence continues at coordinate 3,494 of JAGUYW010000054.1, forward strand.
TCCTGGCACACTTTCAGCAGTCCTGAAAACTCCACCCGGCGATCCAACAGGTGATACTGAACCTGGTTGGAGGCCAACGGCACGCCGCGCCGGGCCAGGGTGGTATAAGCCCGGCGCATCCAGGCTTCGTCATAATTGGAAACGCCCACCGCCCGCACCAGGCCAGCCTGCACGGCATCGGCCAACGCATCGGCCCAGGTTTCCACCGCCACCGGAGGCAGGGGCTGGTGAATCTGGTACAGGTCAACAGCTGGCAGTTGCAGGCGCTGCAGGCTGTTTTGTAAAGCCCGCAGAAAAGCCTTCTTACTCAAGCGCCAGGGAAAGGGCATGAACTTGGTCGCCACAACCAGGTTTTGCTCCAGGTTTTGCAAAAAACCACCCAGCATGCGTTCGGATTGCCCGTTGCCGTAGACTTCAGCCGTGTCAACGAAATTGATGCCGGCCTCCAGGCTGATCTGAAAGGCTTTTTGGATATCGTTGGCGTCATAACCGCGCCCATACCCCCACATCCAACGATCTCCCCACTGCCAGGCGCCGATGCCGATCGGCGTAATGCGAAGTTCTGTCTTGCCTAATGCGATCAGAGGTGGGGATTCTTGAGTCATCGATACTTCCTTCTTGGGTCAAGGATGATTGGGCGCAGGAAGCGCAAGGTTACTTCGAACTGCAAATATTGAACAGCCGCTCTCGCAGCTATTTGCCAAAAAACTGGGCGATAGTCTGGCTGACGCGAAATTCTTTCATATAGCCGGCTGTATTTTGCGGTGTGAAGGGGCGCGGCTGCTCGACAAACTTCGAAATGGCGTTGTGGGTGGTGACGTTGCTGACCTTAAGCAGTTCCAGCAGGCTGCGCGTCACCGGAGGCGCCGGTAAGAGCGTTTCCATCAGGGCGACAAACAGCTTGAGCACCGGCATTGGGAAGGGGATCATCCAGCGCCGGGCGCCGATGGCTTGCAGGGTACGCCGCTCGATCTCTTGCAGAGTCAGGATTTCAGGTCCGCCCAACTCATAGGACTGCCCGATGGTAGCCGGGTCATCCAGCGATTTCACGATAGCAGTGGCCACATCGCCGACCCACACCAGTTCGAAGAGCGATTTTTCGTCGCCCACGATCGGGAAGATCAAAGGTGTGAGGGGAATGAGGCGGGCGAAAGAGTTAGCAAATTCATCTTGCGGCCCCCAAATGGCCGAGGGGTGGAAAGAGGTCCAATCCAGCCCCGAGGCCGCCACATACTCCTGGGCCTTGCCTTTGGAAGCCAGAAAACGGTAAGGCAGTTGGGAGTTAGCGCCCAATTGAGAAAGGTTGAGGAAACGCCGTACGCCCGCCGCTTTGGCGGTATCGACTACGTTGACTGTGCCTTGATAGTTGAAGGTTTCGTAGGTACGCCCGCCTTTTTCAATGGCAACGGCAACGGTATGAATGACGGCCTCAGCGCCTTGCATCACTGGCGCCAGGGTCTCCGGGCGGGTGACATCACCCTGCACCCATTCGACGCCGAGTCCCTGCAGGCGCCCTTCGGCTTCGGCGCGCTGGCGGTTATACACCATCGCACGCACCGGCTTGCCCATTTCTGCCAGGCGACGGGTGATATGGCTACCAATATATCCAGAGGCTCCGGTAACAACGATCATGGTTTTTACTCCTGAATGATTTTAGCTTTCTTATCCAATTTCGCACAGGGTATCCAAGAAACTGGTTGCCAAATTTCTACAACGCTTCAGTATACATGAAACCGGTCAAATTGTCAATATTTTGTATATAGTTTGTCGATATATCTTGACAAAACTACCATTGTTTGCTACAATCCAGACACTAAAGTTTGACAACCAATGGAGTGTGATCGTATGAGCCCTTTACCTGAAGTTACCAATGGCAGTGATAAACCTCTTTATAATATTGGCGTGGTGGCGCGCATGACCGGCGTATCGATGGCTACCTTACGCGCCTGGGAACGGCGTTACGGATTTCCCGATTCAGAACGTACCTCCGGAGGCCACCGCCTGTATTCCGAGCGCGATGTTATGCGCCTGCGGTGGGTTAAAGAGCGCATCGAAGAAGGCATGCAAACTGCGCAAGCCATCAACGCCTTGCGCCACCAGGAAAACACCGGACAACTGGCGCTGATCGAACCGTGGCGTGGGGATCAACCCCAGGCGGCTCAGCACACCTCAGCGCAGCATATCCACATCGTTAGCGAACAACTCTACCAGGCCTTGATCGGGCGCGATCTTTCGCTTGCCGATCGCCTGTTGGGAGACGGCCTGGCGCTTTCGACGCCCGAAGATTTGATTCTCGATGTGATCAGCCCAACGATTGCGCGCGTCGGCGACGCCTGGGAAGATGGGCATATCAGCGTCGCCACCGAACACCTGGCAACCAATTACCTGCGCCAACGCATGTTGATGTGGATGATGAGCGGCCCTCCTACCAAGGCGATCGATCCGATTGTGCTGGCGTGCGCTCCGAACGAATGGCATGAAGGCAGCCTGATGATCCTGGGCACCTTGCTGCGCCGTCGCCGGTGGCCGGTAGCCTATTTAGGACAGGCTGTGCCGTTGAAAGATCTGAGCAGTTTTGTTAAAGACCTGAAGCCGAGCCTGATCATCCTGATCGCAATGACCGAAAATACCGCCAGCGAGTTGATCGAATGGCCGCATTACCTGCCGGAAATCTCCCAATCCGGGCGTCCGGTGGTCGGCTACGGCGGGCGAATCTTCACCCTACAACCGGAGTGGCGCTTACGCATGCCCGGCCTGTACCTGGGCGACAATTTCCGCGACGCCCTGGCGACCATCGAGCGCCTTTTACCGAAGTCTTCGAATTAGCCAGCCAGGCTTTTTCGACCCCCCAGGAGACAAAAACGCGCTGGCTGCCGTAACCCGCGCAACCGCGCTATCCACGGGCGCAGCGCCCAACGCCAACCATAGAACGGCTGGATGAACTGCCATTGAATTCCGACCTGGCTGGAAAGTTCATCCAGGCGCTGGTAAGTCAAGAAGTTTTCGCTATCCAGGGCGTCGGATGGAAAACCGTAAGCCTGCGTAAAATGCTGCTGGCGTTCTCGAACCATCTGGCGCCCACTGTCTGCTTGTGTATACAAGGGGGAATCCAAAATCACCACTCTGCCACCAGCTTTGAGCACCCGCATGGCTTCCATCAGCGTTGCCTGATAATCTACCGAATAGTGGAAAGAGGCGTTGAAGATGGCCAGGTCTACCTGGTTGCCCGCCAATGGCAAGCGATCAAACTCGGCTTGCACGGGGGTGAACGGGGCGTCATACATTTCCCAGGCGCCCAGCCCATCCCAGCGATTGGTCAGCAAATCCACCGCCCCCACCCGGTGGCCCAGGCGCGCCAGGCGGTAAGAAAGCCAGCCGTTGCCAGCGCCCAGGTCCAGGCAGAGCAAAGGCCGGCTGCGCTGGCGCCCCATTTCGTTGACCACCCGTTTGACCAGGACTCGAAAGCTGGCTGCCCGGATACGCCAATCCTGCGCCCGCACCTCGCTTAAATCTTCGAACGGCAAGGCGCGGTAACAGGCCGGATCGTTTGCGCCGCGCCCTTCGGCTTTGCGCACCGTCTCATACTCGTTCACAAACTGCTGGTAAGCTTGCTGGCGCTCCGGCGGGAGGAAACGCCAGATGCCTTCCAGCCGAAAGAAACTCAGTCGATCAGCTCGGCAAAAGAGCTCGTTTTCGCCTGCTGGCTGTAAGGCTGCCCGGCAAAGCGGGCAAGCCCACTCGAAACTAGCCTGCTCAGGCGGCAAACCCGGCGTCATGGCGCATATTCCATGCTGAGGATAAAAAAATCACCCCAGCCAGTGAACGGAAAACGATCTGCCAGGCGATCATCCAGAAAGCATAAGCATCTATACAGGCGCGGGAAGCGCATGGCAAAGTTTTTATGGTCAGCGGGAGGGGTAAACACCGACAGGCCTTGCAAGGCTGCCGGGCGAAAATGAACCCCGAAGGCCCGCTGCGCCTGGCGCGGTGAATAATACCAGGTGCGAAAATATACCCCCTCCACATGCGCCAACACGCCGTTCGAATTCAAGCGGCGCAGGGCGGTTTTACGGTCGCCGCGCAGGATGGCCGCCAGTTCCCACAGGCATAGCGGCGGCATCACCACCCAGGTGACAAAACCTCCCGGTTTGAGCGCTGCCTCGACCTGCTGAGCAACGATGGAAAGATCATCGATACAGTTGACCCCACCCATATTCGAAAAAACGTAATCAAAGGGACGCTCGTCAATTTGATCAAGCTGAGTAAACGAACCAACCTGAGAAGTGAGCAAATGTTGCAAGCCATTGACCTGGGCTTTCGCCTGGATCTGCTGCACCATCCCTGGCGCCAGATCAATGGCGTGGACGCGAAAGCCTTGAGAAGCAAAGAACAAGGCGTCGCCGCCGGTGCCCGCATTGAGTTCCAGGATGCGATCGCCAGGTTGCAGGAAGCGCAAGGCGTGCTGGCGCACTTTCTGGCGCATGCGCTGCAAGTTGGGATGGCGGCGTCCAAATTCGTCGTACAGGCTCGCTTTGCGCGAAAAGGCTTCAGCGACCTTTTCCAGGTGATCTTGCATTTTTAATCCGAAACGTGCAGCGGCTCGATTTTGTAGATCACGCGCACTTCTCCGGTGCTACGCCAATCGTAACTCGCGCGCCCGGTGTATTTGAAGGTCAATTTATCGATGTGCAGGTCAGCGCCAGTTTCTACGGCCTCGACCACCCGGCCGCGAATCTGCACATAGCGATAGGGGTCGTCCGGGTCGACAATGCTCATGGCGACTGCCGGATTGCGGATCATATTGCGATCTTTCTGGCGGCCGCGGGCGGTGTTGATCAAGATGTGCTGCCCATCGTAGTCCACCCATACCGGCGTAACCTGCGGGCTGCCATCCGGCATCACGGTGGCCAAATGAGCCAGGGAACGCTTCTCGAATAAGTCCAAAAATTTCTCTAAAGCCTGGTTTTGAGACACAGAAATACTCCTTTTTTGATCTTTTTGTTTGACAGGTGCAAGGCGCGGGATTTTAGGCCTCGCACCCATTTTTTTCAGGTGATCTCCGGCGCTTCATGGGATTGCGGGGATGGTTGAGCAGCTTGCTCCGGCGATAGTTCAGGCGTCCAGGGCGAAATGGCGTTGGATGCCTTGCCAGCCAGGCGCTCCAATTTCCAGCGATCAACCGGCAGGCGCAAGCGATAGTAGATCGCCCGCGCCAGCGCACGCCCGCGCCAGGGTTGTTTGCCGGGCAGCAAGCGGCTACGGTTGCCCCCACGCCCGATGGCAGTTTGCCAGGCCTTGCGAGCGCGGAATTCGCTGTGCAGGACGATATGCAGTTGGCGATAAAATTGGGTGGGAAATGTTCCGGCATACAGCATGGCCAGATCCTCCGAATCGACCCAGTTTTGACGTTCACCCAACTGTTGGCGGACGGCCTGGTAAAAGCTGGTGCCCGGCAGTGGGTATGACACCGACATGCCAATATCATCGGGCTGGCAATCGCGCACCATCTGCAAGGTGCTTTCGATATCCTGGAGAGTTTCCCCCGGGTAACCGAACTGCAAGAAAAAGCCCACCTGGATACCAGCCTGGCGCAGCCCCTGGCTGGCCTGGTAGATTTGTTCAACGCGCGTCCCTTTTTCCATCGCGTCGAGGACCTTTTGCGACCCTGACTCAGCGCCCACCCATACCAGCCTGGCGCCCGCCCGCTGCAGGGCTGCGATCTCCCCCGGTCGCAAGAGTAAATCCACGCGGCTCAAGCATTTGAAAGGTATGCTCAAACCAGCCTGCTGCAAGGCGCCGGCAAAGCCATCTAACCAGCCCGGTCTGAGCCCAAAAATGTCATCCACAAAAGAAATAAAGTCGGGTTGGTAATTCTGGCGCAGCAGCTTCATTTCTTCGACCACATTTTGTGGGCTGCGCACATTGTAGCGCTGCCCCCAGATCGGCTTGGCGCACCAGTTGCAATGGAACGGGCAACCGCGGGTGGTGACCATGTTCATGGCAAAATAGCCATGTTTTTCCAGCCACAACTGGCGATAGCGTGAGATATCCACCAGATCCCAGGCCGGAAATGGCAGGGCGTCCAGATCCCGAATATCCGGGCGGCGCGGGGTGCGCGTCACCCGCAGAGGTTCGCCTGGCTCAGCCCAGGCCAGCCCCAGGATTCCTTCCAGGCCGGAAGAGCTGCCATCTTCCAGATAATCAAGCAGTTCGCCCAGGGTATGCTCGCCTTCGCCAATTATCACAACCTGCGCCCCATGCGCCAGGTAGTCCTCCGGATGGTCCGTCGCATCTGCGCCGCACACAATTGGGATGCAGCCGTGTTGGCGCGCCATTTCCAACATTGTAAAGGCCGCCTGGCGCATGCGCAGCAGGCACATCTTCGACAAATAGTTGAAGTTATCCTCATAGAGCACAGCATAGCGCGGCTGCTGGCGCTGCAGCGCAATCTCCCATTCCAGTTCGGACTGCGCCAGCATGGCATCGAAAAAGGCTACCGCATAGCCGCGACTGCGAAGGTAACTGGCTGCGTACAACGACCCCAAGGGTGGGAAGGGTTGCATCGCCTGCCAGAGTTTCGGGTCGAAACGCAGAAAATAAGATTGACCAATTAAGATGGAATGGCGATGCTTGCTCATCATTTTTCCAAGGCAGGCTGGCGCTCAACACCCACAGAACGATCCAGGCGCATTTCAAAGGCAGACAGCGTGCGAGCGCCATATTCACCAAAATGCCCTTTACAACATTCAGCGCTAAAATCCGCTTCTGCACTGGCTGGATAAACACGGGCAAATTTGCGCTGTTTGCGCTGCATCTCCCAGGCTTCCAGGCGATCCACCCAGCGGAACGAGAGCGCTTTTTCAATCGAGGGCCGGTAGAAAGCTGGTTTGGCCAGCTCGAGGTTCGGAAACTCATCGCGCGGCAAACCAATGGCATTGGGTAAATAATCCAAAAGCCACGAGTTGGCCTGGCGGATCTTCCAATAAACCGGCATGCCAAAAAGCGGGATCATTTGAGCCAGTTCATGGGCAGTATACAGGTTGCGGGCAGAAAATTCAAGGGCATTCTCAGAGATGATGTAATTGGGGCAAATCACCTCCCCCGATCGCGCCGCCCAACGCACCACCAGGATCACCAGCGCCCGGCACAGCCACACCCGCCCGGAGGCTGCAGCCACCAGGAAATCGATATCTCGGCCCGGTTCGTTGTCCAATGCCAGCGCTCCGGTGACCGCCAGCATGCGCACATAAGGCAGGCGCGCCATCCATGCCGCGTAACGCTGCACTTTGGGCCACAATTGCTTAGACCAGGCAGCCCGGGCAGCACGCTGCTCAACAATGTGCGCCCGGCCTGGCAAAAACCAGAAATCGCCCACCCGCTCCAGGGCGCCCAGCGCCAGCAACGCCTGGCAGGCCTGCTCGACCTGTGCAGGTGCAGATGGTAAGCCTTCGAGGTAACGGTGAATTTCCTGGCAGTTCAGCGGGTAGTCAAATATATCCGAATAGGCGACCGTGCGCAGCACGGCCGTATCGAAAGCTGGTCGGCCAACACTTGCCGTGTCTGCCGTAAGAAGCATGTCCGGCTGCATAGCAGTGTTCATCGAACTGCCCGTCCTTCTACCGGAACTACCTGCTTTGCCTGGCTGCGGCGCACCGCCATGGTTTGGATGATCGTCATTCCTGACGTAAAGAGCAGCCCGGTAGTGAACAATGCCGCGTAAATGGCGATCACCCAGTTGCCCTGCGCTAACGCCAACCCAACCGTGATGATGTTCCAGGTTGCCCACAGCAGTTCGAAAAAAACCAGCTTATCCAGGCGCAGCTGGTATGTTAAACCTGTCCATGGGTGCGCCTTCGTCGAGATGCCGAATTTGGGCGTGCGCTCGAAAGCGCCCTGGCGGGTTTGACCAACGCGCAACGCCGCCCGCAGGGTGTTCAACATCATCCCAGCCCCCAGGGCGGTGATAAAAAGGATCGCCGGAAGCATGCTCCACCAGCGGCGGCCTAACTGCTGCTGGGCAACCACAAAAAAGATCGTCGGAGCAAAAGCTGTGGCGTTGAAAATCAAAGCAACTCCAAAGAGCGAAATCAAGGCCGGGTAACGCAGCGAGATTATCAACACCAATGGGTAGAGCAAAGTCAGGGCAAACAGCAGAATATGCACGCCATAGCCCATCATATGTATGGCGGCGCCAATTTTTCGCCAGAACGGGATTTCAGCGCGCCAGACCTTGGGAAGCAGTTTGATGGCGCATTCCAGACTGCCGCGCGCCCAACGCTGCTGTTGGCGGCGATAGGCGCTGAAGCTGACCGGCAGTTCTGCTGGGACGACAATTTCGCGCACATACTGGGCGCTCCAGCCGCGCAGAAAGGCGCGGTAAGAAAGGTCCAGGTCCTCTGTCAAGGTATCAGCCTGCCACCCTCCGGCGTCTTCGATGGCTGCCCGGCGCCAGATTCCCGCCGTGCCATTGAAATTGAACCAGAAGCCGCCCTGGCTGCGAGCAAACTGCTCGATAACAAAATGAGCATCGATGGCTAAGGATTGTAAAAAGGTCAAGAACGAGTAATCACGATTTACATGCCCCCAACGGGTCTGCACAAATGCCACCGGGCGATCGCTTTGCTGGGCTTTGATATAGAAATACGGCAAGGCGCGCTGCAGAAAATCGCTGCCGGGTAGGAAATCGGCGTCGAAGATGGCAATGAACTCGCCGTTGGCTGACTCCAGTCCCGCAGCTAAGGCGCCGGCTTTGAAACCAGCGCGCTGCTGGCGGTGAAGATGCTGGATATTGACGCCTTGCGTACGCCAGTAATTAACAACCTGGGCGATGATCTGCACTGTTTCGTCCGTCGAATCATCCAGCACCTGGATCTGCAAGCGCTGCGGTGGGTACTCCAGCCGGGCGGCGGCGTCGATCAGGCGCTGGGCTACGTACAGCTCATTATAAATAGGCAGCTGCACCGTAACCAGCGGCCATTCTGTCAAAGCTGGCAGCTGGGGCCGTAAGCTTTTCTTTCGCCAGGCCAGCATGGTTAGGTAAAAGAAATGGATCCCGAAACCGAACAGGGCGCTGACCACCAGTAAGTAGATCACAGCCACTGGCGCTAACAACAGGTCAAGCATGGTTCACCTGAGCAACAGATTGACTGACATCGGATTCCGGGACAACAGAAGGAATGGCAACCGATGGACTTGAAACAGCGTTGGAAAGTGTGGTTTTCAAAACACTGGAAGGGGGAGTGAGCGCCTGGGGAAGTAAGGATTTTTGGTAAGAAGCCGCCCACAAGCCCCACAGAAGCCACTGCCAGAAACGCCCAGGGGCCAACAACCAGGGATAGTAGTCAAAGAAGCCCACCACGCTGATGGCTGCCAGGGCGCCGCTGAGGGCGATCAACTCGGACGTCACTGCCAGGCTGCGCCGCCTGCCCCACAAGAGCAGCCATGGCCCGATAAGTAACAAGAAGTAAAAAGCAGCGCCGGTAATTCCGGTTTCCAGGGCGGCGTTGAGCAATGTGTTGTGCGGAGGTTGGTAGAAATAGGGAAAAACCGGCCGGGCTTGCATCAAAGCCAACGGCGCGGTCCCAATCCCGACTCCTAAGAAGGCATTGTCGACGAAGATCTGGTTGGCAGCCTGGTTCAAGGCGCTGCGCTCATTCGTCGAGCGCTGCTCTTCCGGAGCGCCCTGGTAGCTTCCGCTGCGATTGAAACGCACCCCTAACAAATCGGCGTTGCCCCATAGAAACGGCGCCAGTAAAAGAGCGGCAGCCAAACACAAAACAAAGCCTCTTTGCCAGATCTCTCGATAAAAGGGGGAGCGATTTCGAACCAACCAGGTCAACGCGCCAGCTACCAATATACCAGCCAGGAATCCCAGCCAGGCTGAACGAGAATAGGTCAAAAACAGCGCCAGCAAGCCAGCAAAAAACACCGCCGCCAGCAACCCATTCCAAATCGAGCGCCTGGAGGCGACCCACACTGCGATCACGACCAATCCAAAAGCCAGGCAGCCGCCCAGGATGTTGGGGTGATCGGACAAGCCATAGGCTCGCAAAAAACGAGCGCCTTGCACGCCGACAATACTCACGCCAAACCAGGCCGGATCCAACTCCAGCTCGCCCAGGGCCTGTAAACCCAATGAGCGCTGCTGGAGAGATTGGGCAATGGCTACCCAGGCCTGCAAAATCACCTGCCCCGCCGCCGTCCAAACAAAGAGCCTCAGCGAACGCGCCTCATTCACCAGGTAAAGATACATGCCAGCAAAAAGCACCAGGCGCAAAGCGTGATAGATCGAGATCAGCGGGTTAATCGAAAAAATCGCGCTGACCAGCGCCATTCCGGTCAGCCCAAACAAGGCAAATGCCAGAAGGCGCGGGCCAAGCAAGACGCGCCGCCGCAGCAGGAGCAGATCGAAGCTCCAGAAAATGAGCGCCGCAACCAGAAAGAAATCGCTCAGAAAAACCAGGCCATCGGTATAATCGCCATAAATGGGCGGGATTGGTTGCGTGAACAAGTTGGTTCGCAAACGCCAGGGGATGAAAACAATCGCCAGGCCCAAAGCAATCTCAGCCAGACGATGGAAAAGACGGGAAAACACCAGGACACGATTTTCTGTCATCAGAGCGCGCTCACAGATTGTGCTCACAGATTGTGCTCGTAGAACAGGTTCACTATAATAAACAAGAGTGTTTTTGTCAACTTCATATGAACAATTACTCATCCGATGCGCCGTTTTGATCCATCTTGTTTCTAAAGAAGATATAATGCGACTATGCAGCGTCAAATTGCTATCAATGCTCGCTTCGCTCACCGCCGGGTGACCGGCGTGGAGCGTTATGCCAGCGCCAAGGTCGCAGCATTGCAGCGCAGCAACTATGCACACAATCTTGATTTGCGCACGGTGAAACCTGGCAAGGCATTCAAAAGCATCGCTGGTCACCTGTGGGAGCAGGTGGCTCTGCCGCGCCGCATACGCCCAGGTGAACTGCTGTGGTCGCCAGCCAACACCGGCCCTTTAGCCATCCAACGCCAGGTGCTGACCTTGCATGACGTCAGCGTGATCGAGCACCCGGAATGGTTTGCGCCGCAATTTGCTGCCTGGTATGGCTGGCTGCTGCCGCGCCTGGCGCGGCGCGTCCAGCGGGTGATCACCGTCTCGGCTTTTTCACGCCAGCGCATTATTGCCACCCTGGGGCTGCCAGCCGAACGTGTTGTCCAAATCAATGCTGCGGTGGAACCAGGGCTATTCCATCCCAAGTCCGAGCAGGCTATCCGTGAGGTTCGAATGCATTACGGCTTGCCAGAGTGTTACTTGCTGTTCTTGGGCAGCCTGGAGCCACGCAAGAACCTGCCCGTACTGCTCCAGGCCTGGAATACTGTGCAAAACCAGATCCCAGAGTGCAGTCTGGTAATAGCAGGCGGCGCATCACCCGTTTTTCGCTCCACAACTTTCGAAAAAGAACTCCCGCGCACCTACTGGATCGGCTATGTGGCGGAAGCCGACCTGGCGGCGTTGTATAGCGGGGCGCGGGCGTTTGTCTTGCCTTCGTTCTACGAAGGCTTTGGACTGGCAACGCTGGAGGCCATGGCGTGCGGGACGCCGGTGATTGTAGCCCAGGCTGGAGCGCTGCCTGAGCTGGTCGACCAGGCAGGCCTGTACTTCCAACCCAATGATACTCCGGCCCTGATCGAGGCGATCCTGAATATTGCCCACGACGACAGTCTACGCGCTGAACTCGCCCAACGGGGCAGGCAGCGCGCTCAGGATTTCACCTGGGAAGAGGCCGCCCGCAAAGCCTGGGAAGTTTTCGAAGAGGCGCTGGCATGAGCGACCGTCACACCCCTCGCCTGGCTATGGTAGTCGATGCCCTGACGGTGTTGGGCGGCGCGGAACGCGCCTTGCTGGCAGCTCTGCAGGTTTTTCCCGAGGCGCCAATCTACAGCCTGGTTTACGACCGGCGCGCCTTCACAGGCACTCGCATCGCTCAACAGAAAATCTATACTTCGTTCATCAACCGCCTGCCTGGTAGCCACATCAACTACCGCTATTACCTGCCACTGCTGCCCCTGGCGATCGAACAGTTCGATTTGCGCTCCTTTGACATTATTCTTTCCTTCAGCTACGCCGTCGCACATGGCGTGCTGGCGCGCCCGGGGCAGCTTCATGTCAGCTATACGCATACTCCGATGCGGCAGGCCTGGCACGGTTACCACGATTTTCTGGACAGCGCCGGCTGGAAAGGCTGGCTGGCGCGGCCTGTTCTGCACGCCCTGCGGATGTGGGATTTTGCAGCGGCGGCGCGCGTTGATCACTTTCTAGCCGCCTCGCGTTGGATTGCCAGCGCCATCCAGCGCGCTTACCGCCGCGCAGCGCAAGTTTTATATCCCCCGGTTGACACAGACGTCTTTCAACCAATGCCTGCCCGGCAAGATTTTTTCGTGATCGTTTCGCGCCTGGAACAGCACAAGCGCGTCGATATTGCCATCGAAGCATTTTCCGAGCTCGGCTATCCGCTGCTGGTGGTTGGCGCCGGGCAGCAAGCCCGCCGATTGGCGCGCCGCGCCGCCGGGAACGTTAAGATGCTCGGCTGGCTCCCCGATGCGCAAGTGCGCCAGTTGGTAGGACAGGCGCGGGCGTTTATCTTGCCTGGCGAGGAGGACTTCAATATCGCGGCTGTTGAAGCGCAAGCCGCCGGCTGTCCGGTGATCGCTTTCGCCAGCGGCGGCGCCTGTGAAACTATTCGGGAAGGGGTGAGCGGTATATTTTTCCACCAACAGACTCCCCAGGCTTTAATCGAGGCGGTAGGCAAGTTCGAACAGAACGCCAGCTCATTCGATGCAGAACGAATTCGTGGACACGCCTCTCAATTTTCCAATGCGGCTTTCCAGGAACGCCTTTCGCAGATCATTGCTGAGCAATGGCAAAAGTTCAGGGTATAATGGGGGTCGCGAAAAAGCGAAACGGGAGCGAAAAATTTCGTGACCTTGTGCATCTCTGGTGAACTTTCAAGAACCATCTGGCGAGGGAAAGCATGACTAAAGTACAATCGGCACGCGCCAAGCGCCGGGCTGCCCGGCAGCGCAATCTGCGCATCACTGCAATTGTCGTCGGCCTGTTCATCCTGGCTGTGGCGGCATTTGCCATCTACTCCGTTATTCAAGAAAGAGAGACTTCTGGCAATATGATTACCACCGCCTCCGGGCTACAATATGAAGACCTGGTCGTCGGCAGCGGGCAGGAAGCGCGCGCTGGCAACACGGTCAGTGTGCATTACACCGGTCTGCTGGCTGATGGCAGCAAATTCGACTCTTCGTTGGACCGCGGCGTGCCTTTTGAGTTTACGATCGGCGCCCGCATGGTCATTCCCGGCTGGGATGAAGGCCTGCAAGGTATGAAAGTGGGCGGAAAGCGCAAGCTGGTGATCCCCCCTAACCTGGCGTACGGCGCTGCCGGCATCCCAGGGGTAATCCCGCAAAACGCCACCCTGACCTTCGAGGTCGAACTGTTGGCGATCCAATAAGCTCCCACCCCTCCAATTAAAAAATGCGACCGCTGTTCTGGCGGTCGCATTTTGCATAGATTGACAAAAATCCTACACGGGTGTCTGCCCCATTTTCTCGTACAAGACTCTGCCCAAACGGGCGATGCCTTCGCGGATATTGTCTGCGCTGGCGTTCGAGAAATTGATGCGCATGGTATTATGCCCGCCACCGGTTGGATAGAACGGCGAACCGGGCACAAAAGCCACCTTCTGTTCGATGGCTGATTTCAAGACATCGGCGGCGTTCAGTTCTGGCGGCAGCGTGCCCCACAAGAACAGACCGCCTTCGGGGTGCGTCCAATCGACGCCCGGCGGGAAGTAGGCATCCATGGCGCCCAGCATAATATCGCGGCGCTCGCCATACACCTGGCGGATCAACTTGATATGGCGGTCGAGGAAACCGCCCCGGGCAACCTCGTAAGAGACAAGCTGGGTAAAGGTGGCGGTATGTAAGTCTGCGCCTTGTTTGGCCTGCACCAGCTTGCGGATCACTTCTGGCGGCGCTACCACCCAGGCCATACGAATGCCGGGCGCCAACGTTTTCGAGAAAGTGGACAAGTAAATGACATTGCCGCGATAGCAGCTTTCACTGTCGCGGCTCTGGCTGTCTAAAACGACCACAGACGGCAGGTGTTCGCCTTCGTAGCGTAGCTGCCCGTATGGGTCATCCTCCACAATCGGCACGCCGTAGCGGTCAGCCAATTCGATCAGTTTCAAACGCCGCTCATAAGCCAGGGTAACCCCGGTGGGGTTTTGGAAGTTTGGCAGAACATAGATGAACTTCGGCCCGCTGCGCAAGGCTTCTTCCATCCCATCCATGGTCATCCCGTGTTCATCCATTGGGGCGACGACGTATTCAGCGCCATAAGCGCTCCAGGCTTGCAAGGCGCCTAAATAAGTGGGCGATTCGACCAGGATGCGGTCACCGCGGTTGATCAAGATTTTGCCCAACAAGTCCAGGGCTTGCTGCGAACCCGAAGTGATCAGGATATTCTCAGGCGTAACCTCAATGCCATAGCGCGCCGTATGGCGCACAATCAGTTCGCGCAAAGGCAGATAGCCTTCGGTTGGCCCGTATTGCAAGGCCTGGGTGGCGTGGTCGCGCAACACCCGGTCGCAAGCCTCCCGGAATTCTTCCTTTGGAAAGACATCCGGCGAGGGCAACCCGCCCCCAAACGAGATAATATCCGGTTTTTCGGTCAGTTTGAGTAATTCACGAATGGCGGAACTACCCATCCGTTGGGTTCGCTGTGCAAAGCGATGGTCCCAGGGAGTTTGCATATTTTTCGCTCCTTCGTCGCTAGATAAAGTCCATAAAACATACAGGCGATCTGGCGTCGTCAAAGAGCTGCCATGAAATCGCCAGAAGCGTTGCCCAAGACAATCTATTTCGGGAAACGACTGAGCACCGTTGCAGCCGTAGGCAACAAGCCTTTATCGCCAACTTTGAAGGCGGCAGGGGCTTTGCCAGGGTTCTCCGGGGCGCTTTGGTAAATCAAGATCTGCGTGCCCTCGGCGTTATTCTTTAGATCGATAAATGCCTGGCCGGTCAGAAAGCCATCGCGATCGATCGCGCAACTGGTCACCCAGCCAATCACTTTGCCGCGCCGGTCGAGCACCGGGTCGCCATTGTGGGCCATGCGCACCCCCTTGTCATTGAAGCGGAAGCGCACAACTTCGCTCTGGCGGGATTTTTCGCGCTCCAGGAAGGCAGCCCGTCCGATGAGCCACGGCTTATAGATTTTCACATAGGCGCCAAAGCCACCTTCGGCAACGCCCAGGTCGACCTGGCCGCGCTGCCCGGAGCCCAGGCCCATTTCGTGACCATACAACGGGAGGCCAGCTTCGGTGCGCAGCGAATCGCGCGCCCCTAAGCCAATCGGCTTAATGCCAAAGGGTTCGCCAACCTTCAACAAAGCCTGGAATAAAGCATCGGCTTTCTTGGGGTGCACAAACAACTCAAAGGCCATACGTTCGCCCGTATAACCGGTGCGAGAAACAACCAGGTCGAAATCGCCAACCACGGCTTCGCACAGTTGGGTGCGTTTCAACGCCATGATGCGTTGGCGGGTTTCGGCGTCCACGCCCAGGGCGAGCAGGATGTCGCGCGAGCGCGGGCCTTGCAAGGCGAGGTCGACACGCATATCTGCGCCAGCTTGCGGGTCGCGCAGGTTACGCAGGGTGACATTGCGCCCGTAAACCTTGGAACACGGGCGTTCCAGGCTCACCTGCACCGCGCCATTTTTGACGGCGTTCAACCAGGCCCAGTTCTTGTCATCGTTGGAGGCGTTGACCACCACCAGGAATTTTTCCAGGCCGCGACGATAAATCAATAGATCGTCGATCACATTGGCGTGAATATCCAGGAAATGGGTGTAGCACGACTCGCCCACCGCCAGGCTGAGGATGTCGTTGCCGACCACGCTGTCGAGGAAGATCGCAGCATCTGGCCCTTCGGCCTGGAAAACGCCCATATGAGCAACATCGAATAACCCGGCTGCCTGGCGCACAGCGAGATGCTCTTCGACAACCGAGCTATACCAAACCGGCATTTCCCAACCCGCGAAGGGAATGACCTTGGCGCCCAGTTTCTTATGCGTTTCGTAAAGTGGGGTGCGGCGCAAGGGTTGTTCTATCTCTTGCCATTTGAATTCGGGCAAAGCCTCGCCAGAGCGCCATTCCATGCCTACATAAAATGGCTTGGTAGTCGATTCGGCGCAATCTTGAGCGATCTTTTTAGGTTTGGCTTTCGATTGGCTGACCCACACCGGCCCAGGGAGCTTACGATAAAGGTCATCGCCAAATGAGACAAAACCATCCGAGAGGTTACGCAGCCAGGCGGCAGTCAGACCGGCTTTTTCGGTCGAGACAGTCCAACGGAACAGGTAAGGATCGACGCAGGTCAGTGCGCCATACACACGCCCTTGCGGCGAGCACAGGCAGGTCGCCTGGCTCTCACCGGGCTGCAGTGCATCGGCGTCACTGGAAAAAGCAAAGTTGACAAAAGAGCGCACACGCTCACCACCGATGTCGTAGGCCGCCAACTCTCCGGCTGGCATTTCGTCGATATAGAAGAAATGCGGGTACCCATGTTCGGCTGGCTCGAAATCGACGCCGGCTTTGAGGGCCAGGTTGCGCGTGCGCAGGCGGGCATCTTCCAGAGCAGTGAAATCGACCTTGGCACGTCTCAAAGCCCCCTTGCGGCCTTCCAGCGTGTAGGGCGTGGCAGCCTTGAGCAAATCGGAGATGATGTCGGCCAACTGCACAATTTCTTTCTCTCTGAAGCCGCGCTGGGTTACCCAGGGCGTTCCCAGGCGGATGCCGGATGGGTCGAAGGCTGAACGATCGCCTGGAATGGTATTGCGGTTGACGACAATCCCGGCGATATCCAGAATGCGGGCTGCCTGGTCGCCAGACAGGCTGACGCCATCCTGCCCGCGCACGGAAGAACAATCCACATTCGTCAGGTGGGTGTTGGTGCCGCCAAATGGAATGCGGAAACCATGCTCTTGCATGCGGTTGGTGAGTACGGCGCAGTTCTTGACAATTTGCCCCTGTAACTGGCGGAACTGATCGGTCTGCGCCAGTTTGAAGGTCGTGGCGATCGAGGCGAAAACGTGCACATGCGGACCGCCCTGTTCGCCAGGGAAGACAGCCCGGTCGATCTTGCGAGCCAGGGCAGCGTCGGTGGTCAGGATGCAGGCCCCGCGCGGCCCGCATAACGATTTGTGGGTAGTGAAGGTGATAATGTCAGCATAGCCCACCGGCGAAGGATATACCCCGCCTGCTACCAGGCCTGCTACATGCGCGATATCGGCGAACAGGTAAGCGCCAACCGCTTTGGCGATTTGCTTGAAAGCCGCCCAATCGATGCTCCACGGGTAGGACGAATAACCGGCGATAATAAATTTCGGTTTATGCTGGCGGGCGAGTTCTTCGATCTGGTTATAGTCGATTTGTTCGGTCTTCTCATCAACGGTGTAGTGAATGGCATTGTAAAATTTGCCCGAGCGATTGACAGGCGAGCCGTGCGAAAGATGCCCGCCATGCAGCAAATCCATGCCCATCATGGTTTCGCCAGGCTGTACCAGGGCATGGTAAACGGCGTTGTTAGCCGGCGCGCCCGAGAGCGCCTGCACATTGACGTATAGATCATCGGCGCTCACTCCATTGGCGGCGAAGGTTTCGGCGCAGCGCCGCCGCGCCAGCGCTTCGATGGCATTGGCATATTCCACGCCTTTGTAATAGCGTGGGTCAGAGTAGCGCCGGAAATGATTCAAGCGAGCGGTGTAATCCAGGATTTGTTCTTCCGTCATCCGGCGGGTGTCTTCATCCGGGTAGCCTTCGGCATAGATGTTTTGGAAGGCGCTGGCCATGCCTTCGCGCACCGCCATTGGCGCCTGGCTTTCGCTGGGGATCAAAATCAACTTACGAAACTGGCGTTCTGCTTCCAGTTGGGTCAATTCAAAAACATCTGGATCGACTTCAGCAAGAGAACCTCGAAACAAGAAATCTTCCATATCATGCTCCTAAAAAATGAGATTGTGGCGCTCGATGGGTTTGGGGCGCGCTGGGATGGAATTGAGAGTCAATTTTATCTTGTCACAAAGCGCAAACAGGTCGCCAGCAAACCATCTGCGCGACCGTTGCTCGAAATGGAAATGATAGATCATCATCCTGATTCTATCCCTTCCCGACCGGTTGGGCAAGTGAAGAATATAACCGTTCGAATGATACATTTATCTTTTAACCGCGCAGTTCACGCCGCAAAACAGCCTGAGCGGCGTGATAGCCACACATGCCATGCACACCGCCGCCGGGGGGAGTGGCGGACGAACACAAGTAAACGCCCGGTAAAGGCGTGGCATATGGATTTCTTCGCAGCGCCGGGCGGGTGTAAAGTTGCCGCAGATCTTGAATCCCGCCGTTGATATCGCCGCCCACGTAATTCGGGTTATAAGCCTCCATTTCTGCCGGGCGGCGCACATGACGCGCTAGCACGCGTTCTCGAAAACCAGGGGCGAAACGCTCGATCTGCGCTTCGACAGCAGCAGTCATATCCACCGGGCTGGCATGCGGAACGTGACAGTAAGCCCACAAGGTGTGCTTGCCAACTGGGGCGCGGCTGGGGTCAAACGGGGTATGCTGCGCAACCAACACAAACGGATTCGGGGGGATGCGCCCGCGCGACACAAGGCGCTCTGACGATGCAATTTCTTCCATAGAGCCGCCCAGGTGCAAGGCAGCCGCCTGGGCGCATTCCGGCGCTTGCCAGGGGACCGGTCCATCCAGGGCGTAATCAATTTTGAAGACGCCCATGCCATAGCGGTAACGCTGCAAGGCGCGCCGGTAGCCGGGCGGCAGGCGCTCGCCCAAAATCTGCAACAACTGGCGCGGCGTCAGGTCGAACAGGATCGCTCGCGCCGGGGGCAGGTCTTCCAGGCGCCGAACCCACTGGCCGGTGATGATCTCGCCGCCCAGGTGAGTGAAATAGGCTGTCAGGGCGTCGCTAAGCGACTGGGCGCCGCGGCGCGGCAAGGGCCAGCCAACCTGGTGGACAGTCAGGGCAATCACTATCCCGAAGGCGCTGGTTGCCAGTTGGTTCAGATCAAGCATGGCATGCGCAGCCAGCCCGGCAAACAAGGCCCGCGCTTCCGGCTGCCTGAAAAGGGTTTGCGCCAGGCGCCGGGCAGGCCACAGGGCGGAGGCGGCAAAGCGTCCGAAGGTGAGCGGCGCGCCTGGCGGTAAAGGCAAAGGGCCGAGTAAGTCTTTGGCAAAACGCGGCCAGTCTTGCAGAAAGGGCTGCAGCAAGCCCTGGTAAGCCTTCCCATCGCCCGCCAGGCGCCGGGCTGTGGCTGGCAGCGAGCGCTCGGCCAGCACAGCCTGGCCGTTATCGAGGGGGTGCGCCAGCGGGTAGGGAGCATGCAGCCATTCCAGCCCAAATTTTTCCAGGGGCAAGCTGCCCAGGAAAGGCGAGGCGACGCTTAACGGGAAAATCGCGGCGCACGAATCGTGCACAAAGCCGGGCAGGGTCAGCGCCTCCGAGCGCACCCCGCCGCCCACAGTATCTCTGCCCTCCATCATCAGCACAGAGCGCCCGGCTTGCGCCACGCAAATGGCAGCGGCAAACCCATTCGGACCTGATCCGACTACCACGGCATCATAGGATCGCACGGCTGTCACCGATGCGGCTCAATCCGGCGGCTACAGCCCACCCGGCTCGAAAAACACTTCCGGGAACTCGAGCGAGGGCATCATCATCAGCATGGTAGGAATATCTTTCAAGGCCTGATCGAAGAAGGCCAGGCCGTAAGCGTTGACAATGCGGATCACTTGCTCACCGTTCAACGGACCTTTCAGCCCCAGGCGCGCCGCCAGCGGGGTGAGCATGGGCAGATCCGAAAAATCGTAATGATCGGTATCTGCGATCGAGAAATGATAAATCTCCGGGCTGTTGAAGCGCAACCCAAGAGTCAGGATGCGGTTTTTGTCGCTGGGCCAGCGCTCGCTGGTCAGCAGCAAGAAAGGCTGTTTCACGCCCGCATCTACCACTTCTTGAGAAACCGGGGTCATCCAGGCATCTAACCCCAGGCCGGCCTTGCAGCGCGGGTTGCGCCCGCAAAACTCGATTGCCGCGCCGCCGCCGGTCGAATGCCCCATCACCCCCACACGTTGCAAATCCAGGCGACCGGCAAACAACCCGCCGGGTTGGTTCATCTGTTCCAATGTATCCAGCGTGAAAGCCAGATCTTCAGTCCACTGGCCCACCAGGCGATGCGCGGCCTGCTGATATTGCTCATCGGGAACGCCGCTGGGCAAGGCATCTGGATTAACTGCCGCAACCTTACCATCCGGAAAAACGGTCATGAGTGACCCATATGGGTGATCCAACGCTGCCACCACATACCCATGGCTGGCCAGGTGGTGCATCAAAAACGAAGTCTGAGTGCGAAAGCCGCTCCAGCCATGCGAAAACAGCAGCACAGGGTAAGCTTCGCCTGATTGTGAGACCGCCACGCCTTCGCAGGAGGGTTGGCGCACATATTTCAGATGGTCCAGGAAGAAGCCCGGCAAATCCAAAAAACCGGCAATCGCCGGGGCAACCTGCTCGGCCTCCGGCATCCAGTAAGCCCGGGGCTTGCCGGCGCAGCTATCGACCGGGTACCACACCTGCATCATCAAGCGGCGCGCTTCGGTCGGGTCGCCCGAATAGATTTCCTGGCGGCTGGAGTCAACCAGCATTTGCGACATCACGCCCACCGGGTATGGCCCATCTGGCGCGGGCGGAGCGGGAACCGGGAACAACACAGCCGGGGCGACCAGAAGCGCCAGCAGAAGCAGCCCCAGACCAACCCGTAAGACCGTTGCCCCTATCGAGCGCCGCATGGCAACCCCTTTGGCGCCAGGCCGCCAATCCGGCAGGCTGAGCAAAAACAAGACCACCGCCAGCACATAGACGCCCACCATTTGCCAGCGATAGCCCTCGAAGGCCAGATGCGCCAATAGCGCCGCCAGCCCAAGCGCCGGAATCCAGCGCCGCCAGGCGGGGGCAACAGACCAGACCCTGCGCAGCAGATCTATCGCAATCAATCCAACCAGTACAATCTCGAGAAGCCTCATTCGAATTCCTCCTGAACCAGTTCCACTCCATGAATGGCGACTGCGCATCCCCTCTTACCTGCGCAATTGCCAGGTAGTGTCTTGCTGGTTAATGATACTATAGCAATTGACAAAGCGCCAACCCGTCGCTACAATGATTGTGGAGAATGCAGATGCTCGAAATCACCCCCTATGGCGAAGTCACGCGTTACGATCTGGGACGCAATTTTTTTGGTCGCGGCTACTACTGGACCACCTGTTACCGGGTGGATGGGCTGTTGATCGACAGCGGCTGCGCCAACGTGGCAGAGGAGTTTAGCCAGGCTTTACGAGATATCGAACTGCAGCGCATCGTCAACACCCACACCCACGAGGATCATATCGGCGCCAACGGGCGCTTGCAAACTGAACGCCCCGGCCTGCTGATCTCTGCCCATCCGGAGGCTTTACCGGTGCTGGCAGACCCGCGCCGCCAACAACCCCTGCACCCCTACCGGCGCTTGTTCTGGGGTTGGCCCACGCCCTGCCAGGCGCAGCCCCTGGCAGATGGCGAGATCATCGCGGCGGGCGATCTGCGCCTGCGCGTGATCTACACCCCCGGGCACAGCCCCGATCATATTTGCCTGTACGAAGAGCAGCGCGGCTGGCTGTTCACCGGCGACCTGTTCGTTGGCGGGCGCGACCGGGCCTTGCGGGCTGGTTATGATATCTGGCAGATCATTGAATCGCTCAAAAAGATCGCTGAATACCCAGTTACGACTCTATTCCCCGGCAGCGCCCGGGTGCGCCAGGAGCCGCAAGCCGAACTGCGCGCCAAGATCGATTATCTGGAAGATCTGGGGCAAAAGGTTCTGGCGCTGCAGCGCCAGGGGCGCAGCATGGCGCAGATCGAGCGCGCCTTGCTGGGCGGGCCGATGTGGGTGGAGGTGGTCACGCTCGGCCATTTCTCGCGCCGCCATTTGCTGCGATCTTTTCTGGGCGAATCTTCCCAGTAACAACATTTCCCGAAGCCGTATCGAATTGACGGTTTTACCGTCATATATAGTGAAGACTCATGTTGCCTGCACAAAGATTGCTCCAAAGAGCTCGACAATTCGATGAGCAGGCCCTGGCGGAAGTATATGAAACCTACAGCCCGGGCATCTTTCGCTACGCCTATCGCCTGCTCGGAGATTACAACCTGGCAGAGGAATGCACCGCCGAAACGTTTTACCGCTTGCTGCGGGCTTTCTACCAGAACAATGGGCCGGTCGAATCGTTACAAGCTTACCTGTATCGCTGCGCCCATAACTGGATCACCGATTATTACCGCCGCCGCCCGCTCGAGACGCCCTTGCCAGAAGATGCAGCCGGAGACGACCCACTGCATTCCGAAGAGCAGCCTGGTCCACCAGAGATCGTCGAGGCAGCCCAGGAACAACAGCAGGTTCGCAAGGCCCTTGCAAAGCTGACGCCGGAACAACGCCAGGTGATCCTGCTCAAATATATCGAAGGCTGGAATAACACCCAGGTAGCCGAAGCGCTACATAAACCAGTCGGCGCAATCAAAGCCCTGCAGCACCGGGCGCTCGAAAGCCTGCGCCGCCTGCTCAACCAGCCGGTAGAAACTAATCGTACGGAGGAACCGAATTATGTGGATGAATCAAATTGATAAGAAACTGGAACAAGCTTTCAAATCGCTCTTACCCACCCCCCAGCGTGACCCACAAGCCATCGCTCAGGGCAAGGAGCGCTTCATGTTGCAAGCCAGGCAGCTCAAAGCCCATGCGCGCACCCGCCCTGTCGCCCAAAAACGCCCGGCGCCGGGTCTGCTCTGGCGCCTGGCGCCAATCACAGCGGTTGCCATGCTGGCGGCTTTGCTGCTGCTCTTCGGCAGCGCGGCAGGCGTGGCTTACGCGGCCAACAACAGCCTGCCCGGTGAGCCGCTGTATGGACTGAAGCTGGCGGGAGAGGATTTGCGCCTGTCGATGACCCAAGACAGCGCCGCGCAACTGGATCTGGTGCAAGAATATGCTCAGCGGCGGGTGGAAGAAGCCATGGCGCTGGAAAACAAGGGCGAGTCGACCCCCGAAGGCTTGGAAACACGCCTGAACACGCACCTGGAACTGGCGCTGCGCCTGAGCGCCAACCTGGAAGACGACGAGGAACTGAAGCAGTCCATGCAGCAAATCCGCACCCAAACCGAGATGCAGATCCAGATCATGAACGCCACCAACCAGAACGAAGACGCTGTGCTGCAGCGCATCCAACAGCGCCTGCGAGAGCAACTGCGCCTGGTGGACGTCGGTTCGGAAGATCCGCTGCAATATCGCCTGATGGTGCAACAGCGCACTGAACAGCAAACTCAACCCAACGGCACGGGCGAGGGCGACGGCACAGGCTCACAAGCCGGTCAAGGCGGCGAGAACAGCCAGGGTCAAGGTGGTCAGAGCGACCAGGGTCAGGGCGGACAGAGCGACCAGGGTCAAGGCGGGCAGAGCGACCAGGGTCAGGGCGGCGCAACCGCTACCCAGGCGCCGCAGTCCGGTTCAAATAGTAACGCTCCCACCCC
>JAGUYW010000091.1 GCA_020061105.1 Anaerolineales bacterium
CCGCGCGCCAGCCCGCTGACCACCGTCACGCCGCGCTCCGCCAGGCCGGCTGCCAGGTCGGCCGTGACTTGTTTGCCATATGCGCTCACCCGCCGCGTCCCCACCACCGCCACAGCCCACTGGTCCTGTTCAACGATTGCGCCTTTAACATAAAGCACTGGCGGCGATTGGTCAATTTCCTTCAATGATTGTGGGTATTGGGGGTCTTGCCAGGTCAAGACATCGATCTGCAGCGCCTGGATGGTCTCCCAGGCACGCTCTAAAACCTGGCTCTGCCGGGTTTCTAACACTGCTGCGGCCAGTTTCGGGCTCAGCCCAGCTTCTTGCAATTGCTGCGCGGTGGCCTGCCAGGCAGCTTGCAAATCCTGGAAATACGCTAACAGACCGCGCAAGCGCGCCGGGCCAATCCCTTTCACCAGGTTGAAGGCAATCCAATACAAGCGCGAGTCTTCCATGTTCACACGATGCAAACTGGTAAATATTCTATTCTGGCAGAAGGCCTGGCAATACGTGCACTTTCATCTCGCCCTGCGCCAGGTCGACCTGTAAGATAACCGAATCGATGGCTGGCAGCAGAATTTCAGCCCCGCGTTCTGGCCGCACGATGTAGACATCGTTGGCGCCGGTTTCCAGGATTTGTACCAGTATGCCGAGCGCCTGGCCTTCGTCGCTGACCACCTGTAAACCCAGCAGCTGGTGGTGATAATACTCATCCTCTGGCAGGTCTGGGATCATATCCGAGCGCACGTACACGAATTGGTTCCGCAATTCACCGGCTTCTTCGGGCGTATCGCAGCCCTCCAGGGCTATCAACAGGTCGTTGGCGTAACGCCGTCGCGAGCGGATGGTATGCTGGATGTGTTCATTCCCAACAAAGACGATCTTTCCCGGGCGCAGCCGGCCCGGAAAATCCGTAATCACCTGCATGGTCATCTCGCCTTGCAAGCCGTGTGGGCGGCGCAGCTTTCCTACAACCAAAAACACAGGCTCGCCTGGCGCAGACGAGCCTGTCGGCATGTTTTCTCCACCGGAGCTGCTATGCTGGATTGCCATGGCTTGCTCTAATCGGGTTCGAGAATATCCAGGTTAACGCGCTTATTCTCACGGGTCGCCGCCACCTTCAGCAATGTCCGCATCGCCGAAGCCACGCGTCCATTCTTGCCGATGATGCGCCCCATATCCTCTTTGGCCACACGCAATTGCACAATCATTTGGCCGCCGCGCCGGAATTGGGTCACATCCACCTGGGTAGGGTCGTCCACCAGAGAAGCGCTGATATATTGAATCAGTTCTTTCATATCGTTTTTCTGAATTACGGCATTGCCGCCGGTTCAGTCTTCTGGTTGATGTTGCGCTTTTCAGCCGCGGCTTTCGCCTCGGCCAGGAGAGTCTCCAACGCTTCGCCCTTCTTGAAACGCTCGAAGCGTTCCCAGGTCCCGGCGCTTTTCATGACCTGTAGCACCGATGTGCTCGGTTGGGCGCCTTTGCTCAACCAGTCATACACCCGCTCTTCAGCCATATCGATGGTGGCGGGGTTTGTGCGGGGGTTGTAGTGGCCTAGAATTTCCAGGAAACGACCATCGCGCGGCGCTTCCTTCTCGGCTGCTACAATGCGATAAACAGGTTGGGCTTTGGCGCCAACACGGCGTAAACGTAAACGAACCATACTACACTCCTTAGAATAATCTATTGCTATCCGAACATACGCGGCAAACCGCGCATGCCCGATTTCTTGAAAGTTTTGAATAAACGCTGCGCCTCGCGGAACTGCTTCATAAGCTTGTTCACATCTTGCACTTCGGTGCCCGAACCGCGCGCAATCCGTCGCCGCCGCGAGGCATTCAACAGGTCTGGATTGCGCCGTTCAGATGACGTCATCGAATTGATGATCGCCTCTGTCAATTTGAGATGCTTTTCGGCGTCTTGCGGTGAAATCTGCTTGGCCATCTGCCCCATGCTGCCCGGCAGCATCTCGAGGATCTGCCCCAAAGGTCCCATCTTGCGCAGTTGGCGCAGCTGGTCGGCAAAATCTTGCAAGCTGAACTCACCTGTCAGCATCTTTTCGGCTTGCTGGCGGGCAGTTTTTTCGTCGTAAGCCGATTCGGCCTTTTCGATCAGACCCAGGATGTCACCCATCCCCAGGATGCGCCCGGCCAACCGGTTTGGATCGTAAGCCTCGATGGCGTCGAGCGCCTCACCGGTAGACAGGAACTTAATCGGTACGCCGGTGACCGAGCGGATTGATATCGCCGCCCCACCACGCGCATCGCCATCCATCTTGGTCAGCAATAGCCCGCTCAATGCGATCTGGTCTTTAAAGCCCCTGGCGATGTTGACCGCTTCCTGACCGATCATCGAGTCGACCACCAGCAAGATCTCTGCCGGGTTGACGCGCCCCTGGATGGCATGCAGCTCATCCATTAACTCCTGGTCCATTTGCGAACGCCCGGCGGTATCCAAAATCACCAGGCTAAAACCGCCTTTGGCAGCTTTATCGAGCGCTCGTTCGGCTAAAACTGGCGGCGCCACACCCGCCTCGTAGGCCACGGGTATATTTAATCGCTCGCCCAGGGTTTCCAACTGCCGCACCGCGGCTGGACGATACGGGTCACAGGCTACCAGCATGACTCGTTCGCCTTGCGAACGCAGCAAGCGCGCCAGCTTTCCGGCAGCGGTAGTCTTACCGGCGCCTTGCAAACCGACCAGCATCAACACCCGCGGCCGCGGCCCTGACAGATTCAGGCGTTCCGGCGCGCCCAGCGTGGCGATTAATTCCTCGTTGACAATTTTGATTACCTGCTGACCGGGGTTCAAGGCTTTTGAAACTTCCGCCCCCACAGCGCGCTCACGCACCCGGTTGACGAAATCCTTCACCACTGCATAGTTGACATCCGCCTCCAAAAGCGCCAGGCGCACTTCGCGCATCGCTGCATCAACGTCCGATTCGCTCAGGTTGCCGCGCCGCCGTAGCCCTTTGAAGACTTCTTCTAATCTTTGCGTCAGGTTCTCAAACATGGCTATGAATTTTAGCGTGGAAGCGTTGAATGGTCAAGGTATTAAATGAACATCCCCTCAATTCCGCCCCGTCAACGCGCCCCAATCAGAAAATAGGTTTCCATCTCACCGATGCCGCGCACCTGCTGCAGGCCGCGCGTTTCGAAGGAAAACCCATCTTTTAAAAGTTCGTAGCTGGTTTGCGAAACCTGGATGCGCCCGGGCTCGCTTTGCGCTTCCATACGGCTGGCGATATTGACCGTCATACCCCACAAATCGTACGCCATGCGGTCCAGGCCAATCACCCCGGCAATTACCGCACCAGAGTGCAGCCCAATGCGTAAAGTAAAGGGCTGGCCGCCCAGGCGCATAACAGCGCTGGCTTGCATGATCTCCAAAGCCGCCTGGGCTGCCAGGCTGGCGTGCTGCGGCTGTGGGTTGGGGACACCGCCTGCTAGCATATAGGCGTCGCCAATGGTCTTGATTTTCTGCAGTTCGTAACGGCGGACGATTTCATCGAAGTTCGAAAAAATGCCATTCAAGCCTGCCACTACTTCAGTGGGCGGGATATCTGCTGTCAGGCCAGAGAAATTGACAATGTCGGCAAACATCACTGTGGTCTGCTCGAAAGAATCGGCGATCACTTGCTCGCCAGCCTTCAAACGCTCTGCCGCTGGCTCCGGCAGGATATTTAACAACAATTTCTCGGACTTGCGGCGTTCTTGCTCAACCTGCGCAAATAAACGTTGCTCTTGGTCGCGTAAACGCTTGCGTTCCAGGCTGGCTTCGATGCGCGCTTTCAACAGCACATTATTGAAGGGTTTGGACAGGTAATCTTCGGCGCCCAGTTGAATGCAGCGCGCCACGCTGTCGATCTCGCCAATGGCTGAGATGACAATCACCGGAATATGCTGCAGCCGTTCATCGGCTTTCATGGTTTCTAACACCTGGTAACCGTTGATCTCTGGCATCATGATATCCAGCAGCACCAGGTCCACCAGTTGGCTCTCCAACATTTCCAGCGCCTGGCAACCATCTTCGGCGATCTCCACCTGGTGTCCCAATACTTGCACGCGCATCGCCAAAAGATCGCGCAGCTCGGCTGTATCATCCACAATCAAAATCGTTGAACGTCTGTTCATCATCCCCTACTCCCACCTGGCTGGTAGCAGCAGACTGAATGTCGACCCCTTGCCAGGCTCACTCTGGACGGTAATTTCACCCCCCAGCATGGCGCTCAACCGCCGGCACAACGCCAAACCCAACCCCACTCCGCCCGTGCGGCGCGCCAACGAAGTATCCACCTGCTGAAAAGGCCCAAACAGCTGCGCCAGGTCATCTGGCGCAATTCCCATCCCACTATCTACAACTGAAAAGCACACCCAATCAGTCACATTACGCTCGGTGGGGAAGACCTCTAGCCTGATCTGTCCGTTCTCGGTAAATTTGGCGGCGTTATCGATCAAATTCTCCAAGATCTGGCGCACGCGCTGGCGATCTGAAACCAAGCGCGCCGCCCCTGGGTCAACTACCACCTCGAACAGGTTACCCTTGCGCGCCGCCAGTTGCTGGCTTTTTTCAGCCAGTTCTTGCGCCAAAGCCGGCGGGTCGAAAGGCGTGGAGTTAATGAAAACATGCCCCGCTTCCAATCGCGAAAGATCCAACAGATCATTCACCATGCCCAATAACTGGTTAGCCGAGGTATTCACCTGGCGCAGGTTGGCAAGCTCCCGCTCGCTGATCACATTTTCAAGCTGCTCGATGAGCAGTTCGCTGTAGCCGATCACCACTGAAAGCGGGGTCAACAGTTCGTGGCTGACATTCGATAGGAACACGCTCTTTGCCCGGGCTGCCTGCTCGGCAGCATCTCTGGCGCGTTGCAATTCCTCAAACATGCGGGCGTTTTGTAAGGCCAGGCTCAAATAATCGACCGCCGATACCATCCACTCCATCTGGTCGATTGTGAAATGATCGACTTCCGGGTGCGCCAGCACCATGACCCCCAGCAAATCACCGTTTGCCAATACCGGCGCCGAGATGGCTGACCGCACCGGGTAAACCTGGTTGGGGATATGCAACCAGCGCGGATCTTGTTCGGTATCTCCGATCCGAGCAGGCTGGCGGTTGCGAGCTGTCCAACCAGCCAGGCCGCTGCGCATTGCCAGTTGGATTGCTGACGGTTCCGGTGGGTGGGAAACGCCGTTCAAGATATTCAAAGATCGCAGCACGGTCAATTGTTCATCCACCAGCGTCAACGAACCCAGGGTCGCCCCGGTGACTGTTGTCGCTGCCCGCAGTGCATTCTCCAGGGTCGCATCCAGGGTCGGGTAGCGCGCCGTGGCCTGCGCCAGCGCCATCAAATTTTGATAGAGTTCTTTCTGCACCAGCAAGGCTTCGTTGCTGCGCTGCAGCGCGACGGTCGTTGCTGAGCGCTCCATGGCGTAACGAATCGAGCGTTCCAGCAAGGCCGGACTCATTTCTTGCTTCAACAAATAATCCTGCGCCCCATGGCGAATAGTCTTCATCGCCAGTTCTTCATCTGCCGTGTTGGTCAACATCAAGACCGGCGTGTCTGGCGCCCGGTTGCGAATCTGGCGCAGACCATCCAGCCCTTTCACGCCCGGCAGCTTCAGATCCAACAGCACAACTGCGAAACGCCGTTCTTGCAAGGCCTGCATGGCTTGTGGCAACCCTGCCACCGCCAGCGGCTCGAAAAAAACTTCCCGCGCTTGCGCCAGCTGGCTGATCGCCAGCTTCGTAAACATCGCCTCATCGTCCACAATCAAGACAGGGATGGTCTTCATAGCATATGAAAGGTATTATACATCGTTAGAGTTTCTGGAGAAATGGGAGAATAAACCTTTTTCCTAATCCTTCTTAGATATGAATTCTATATTTTTATTTATAGACAAGTCTGATAAAATATAGCTTATTTCTGCCTCCTGCCTTCGATGAGTAATGATAATGCCTGATCTTGTCTTGCAAAGTTTCAGCCTGCTCTTGCTTGCCAGCGGCCTTTCAATAGGGTACTGGTTTTTCATCCGTCCTCGCCAGAGCACCCTTAACATGCAGCAAACGGGCCTGTTATTTCTGATTCTGTTTACCGTGGTCGGTGGTTTCTTTGGCGCCCCTTTCTGGTGGTTGGATCAAAAGCTCAGCTTCTCTTGGGATCTACCTCCGCTTGCCAGCCGTATGTTGGCGGCCGCGGGATGGTCGTTTTCTGTTGCCGGACTGCTCGCTTTACTGCTTCCCTCCTTTCGACGCCTGCGCTTGCTGGTCTGGCTGCTGTGGGTTTATCTGGCGCCGCTTGCCGCGGTAATCCTGCTTTTCCACCTCGACCGCTTCGATTGGGAAGCCCCCATCACTTACGCATTTTTTGTCATTGTCATTGCCATGCTCGCGGCTACAGGTTGGTATCTTGTCCGACCGGTGAAAGTCCTGGCGGATGAGCCAGTTGAAGAGCGCCCGCTCTCCAGCCTGGAGAATGCCTGGCTGAGCCTGCTGATCGCCGGGACTGCCGGGTGGGGTTTATGCCTGTTCATTACCGACTCCGGCCCATTTTCCCTGATATGGGTATGGCCTGGCGACCTGCTTACCAGTCGCCTGATTGGCGTCATGTTGTTTACCATTGCAGCCGGTTCAACCTACAGTATCCTTCACCCAAGCCTGGCGCCAGTGATGCTGGCTTTTCAGCTTACTTATGGGTTGGGGGTTACCAGCGCTGGTCTATGGAATCTATCCATCGGAAAACCCGTCCCATTATTCTATACGTTTGTTTTCGGCCTCACATTTCTCATCTCGACAACCCTCCTCGCCAGGCGATCGTTCACCCGCTCATAAGAGCCAATTTTTTCCTTGCCAACATCTAGCTGAAGCCGCCGCTGCGTCGTAGACCTGCCAGCCCGTGGAATCCGGTTTCTACGCGCAACTATGCACACTCGGCAGGGTTATATAGTATTGCAATTTACCTGCACTCATGCCTGTAATCCAATTCTAAAGGAGAAATCTATGTCAAAAATCGCTATTATCACCGATTCAACCGCTTCGATTCCACCAGATCTGGTCGAAAAGCACCACATCATCGTCGCCCCCCAGGTGCTGATCTGGGAAAACAAGACTTACCGCGACCGGATCGACATCCAACCGGATGAGTTTTACAGCCGCCTGAAGACCGCCAAGGTGATGCCCTCCACCTCCCAGGTCACCCCTGCCACCTTCCATAAACTTTTCGAACAACTACTCGAACAAGATCACCAAATTTTAACCATCTTGATCTCCAACCGCCTGTCTGGCACGCTCAGCTCGGCCTTCCAGGCCCAAGATATGCTGCCCGGCGCGCCGATCGAGATTGTCGACTCCGAAACCACTGCCATGTCGATGGGCTTTCACGTCATCGAAGCCGCCAAAGCCGCCGCGGCGGGCGCCAGTCTGCAAGAATGCAAAAAAATTGCCGAAGAAATGCGCTGCAACACCGGCGTGATGTTCGCCGTCGACACGCTTGAATTCCTGCATCGCGGCGGTCGCATTGGCGGCGCCAGCCGCTTCCTCGGCTCGGCCCTCAATATCAAGCCTATCCTTGAAATCTCCAACGGGCGCGTTGAACCCGTCGAGCGCGTTCGCACTCGCAAAAAATCCCTCGAACGTATGGTTGAATTGATCGAAGATCGCATCGCCGGGCGCAAGCTCCTGAAACTGGCCTCCCTGCATGCCAATGCTTTAACAGACGCCCAGGAACTGCTCGAACTGGCAGTCAAGCGCTTCAACATCTCCGATACGATCTTTTCAGAAGTCAGCCCGGTCATCGGCACCAACACCGGTCCCGGCACCGTCGGCCTGGCCTACCAGGCTGAATAACCCCCAAATTTAAAAACCTGGGCGAAGCACCCGGTCCCATCCATCTCTTACAATCCTACCATCTCCAAACGGGTGCTTCGCCTTTTCTTCTTCAATTATATCTCAATTTAATTAGCAGGAAAACTGTTTTTAGCAATTTTAACCTTCCAGCTTTGTAAGCCAGCCCTCGCCTGCCCTCTTTTTTGCCACCCCCCTTACATTTTTCCGCCTTTGGTGGTACGCTATGCATTGTAAACTGAATCATTTCGGAGGTCTGCAACACCCATGCCGGAATTTCCCAGGCTCGATTTCTTACCGGTTGAAAATTTGCTCGTTCACGAAAGCCACGACAACCAACGCACCCGCCCACTGATCCTGCGCATTCGCGCCAGCGGCGTCTGGCGTAACCCACCCATTGTAGCACCCTTGCAAGACGGCACGGCGCGTTACATGGTATTGGATGGCGCCAACCGCATCACTGCCCTGCAAGAGATGCAATGCCCGCACGCCCTGGTTCAAATCGTCGAACCCGACGACCCTGGCCTCAGCCTGCAAACCTGGAACCATGTCGTCTGGGAGATGAACGCCGTACGTTTCCTGACCAATATCCGCGACCTGCCGGATCTCAACCTGATTCCCCTGCAAGACCCCGATTTCCAACCCGACCTGGAGGAACGCTGCGGGCTTTCGATCGTCCAGACTCGCAAAGGGCGCAAATACCAGGTGTGCTGCGAGGTCAATACGCTGGAAGCGCGCGTCAACTTGCTCAACGCCATCGTCCGCACCTACCAGGATTCCGCCCGCCTCGACCGCACCAGCATCATCGGGGAGTGGCTAAAAAATGGGCTATAATAGATAGATGAACCAATGTCCAAAATGCCAACGAACCGATCGCCAAAACCGTGCTGGAAAAACAAACGCAGG
>JAGUYW010000010.1 GCA_020061105.1 Anaerolineales bacterium
CAGACCATCCTCGGCTCCATGGTGCAGGTTTCCACTTGCCCAACCTGTCGCGGGCAAGGCGAGACCATCAGCACGCCATGCCATACCTGCCAGGGGCGCGGCCTGGAACGGCGCACCCGCAAAAAGATCGTCTCGGTGCCCGGTGGTGTGGATACCGGCACCCAGATTCGCCTGGCAGGCGAAGGTCAACCCGGCGTGAACGGCGGTCCCAACGGCAACCTGTATATCCTGGTGCAGGTCAAATCGCACCAATACTTCAAACGGCGCGATTTTGATATTATGCTCGACCTGAACGTCAATATCGCACAGGCTACTTTGGGCGCTGAGGTGGAGATTCCCACCATCGATGGCCCTACCATGCTCAAAATCCCCAGCGGCACACAACCCGGCAAGGTATTGTATCTAAGAGGCAAGGGCGTTCCCCGCTTGCGCAGCAGCGGGCGCGGCGATCAGTTGGTGATTGTCAATATAGATATCCCCACCCGCTTGAACAGCGAACAACGCCAGCTTTTTGAGCAACTGGCCAAGAGCCTGGGCAGCGAGGTGCGCCCACAAGAACGCGGTTTTCTGGATTGGTTGAAAGAGACCCTGGGCGGATGATGGCTGAGAACCCTTCCTGGCTCGAAGTGTCTCTGGTTGTTGATGGAGAATTAGCTGAACCGGTGGCGGAAGTGTTGGCGCGCTACATCCCCGAAGGCGTCGTGATCGAAAGCACCGCCGTCACCGCCAATGCCGACGACAGCGAGGGGCGCGAAGTCGGCCCGTTGCGAGTTTATGGTTACCTGGCCATCAACGATCAATTGGAAGCCACCCGCCAGCAGTTGGAACAGGCCTTGTGGTACCTCGGGCGCATTCGCCCGCTCCCCCAAGCCGAATATAAACCAGTGATGCAGACCAATTGGGCCGAAGCCTGGAAAGAGCACTACCGCCCAATCGCCATCGGGAGGCGCCTGCTGGTTGTCCCAGCCTGGCTGGATGTACCCCCGGGTGAGCGAGTTGCGATTCGCATCGATCCGGGCATGGCATTTGGCACCGGTACCCACCCAACCACGCAGCTTTGCCTGGAGTTGCTTGAAACACGCTCCTGGCAAGACGCCGATGTAATCGACCTGGGCTGTGGAACCGCCATCCTGGCAATCGCGGCGATCAAGCTCGGGGCGCGCCGCGCCCTGGCGGTCGACATTGACGCCGATGCTGTGCGTGCCGGGCGCGAAAACGTCGCCGCCAACCAGGTGACCGATCAAATTATCATGGAAATTGGTTCGCTGGCTGATATTCGCGCCAACCGTTTCCCCCTTCAACAAGCGCCGCTGGTGCTGGCAAACATTCTTGCCCCGGTGCTGGTGCGCCTTTTGGATGAGGGGCTGGCTGAACTGCTCAGCCCGGGCGGGTTGTTGGTGCTCTCTGGCATCCTGGCTGAACAGGCCGACCAGGTAGACCATGCCGCCAGGCAGCACGGCTTACATCTGGTTGAACAGCGCCAGGCAGGCGATTGGGTCGCCCTGGCCTATACCTCAGGGTAATGACCAGATCTTGAAATTGTGATAATTGGTCACGTTCCCAGGTACCTTATAACCTCTGAACATCCCCACCCCAATCGCAACCGCCCCAGCATTGCGCCGGATCGACAAATCTAACGTTGTCACGAGTTGATCGTTCAAGTACAGCCATCCCCGGGTATCCTGACAAATCAGCGTCATTTTATTGGATCCGGTCGGGCTGGAATCCAAGTTGGTGACAGTGCCTTCGGCCAGCGCATCAAAATCGTAGTTGTCCTTATCTCCCACCAAATTCTGATAATTCCAAGTTCCTTTCGAATTGATCGAAACTCGCAAGTTGTTGTAAGCATCGGCGTAACGGAAAAGAAAACCGAAATCGAAATCGCCTACCTGGGTAGAGTAAGGATTATCAAACACCACCTCAACGACAAAATCTGCCACATCGATGCGGGCGTAGAAAACTTTGACCAGGGTGTTATCTTCGTGCTCCAGGCTGCCTTCCTCAGGCCCAAATACCATCGTACGAGTCCGGCTGACGCCCAACGTTTCAGCAAATTGCGCCCATTCTCGCGCTTCAGCATCTACCACAGCCTGTACGGTAGCCGTTTGAGCTGCCTGTTCCGTCTGGGTAGCTTCTTGCTGGCTGCGAATAGTGGCTTCCACAGCCGCCGTACTGGTGAGCGGCGCGCCGGCTGTAGCTGTCAATGCCAGGGTCTCAGCTTTCGCTGTGGCTGTAGCGGCATCTCGCTCTGCCTGCACGCTGGCAGTTTGAGTCCTGGCTAATGCCAGGGCGCGCTGAATTTCATCGTATTCAGCGGTTTTGGTTTGTTCCGCGGCTACCTGCTGGCCTGTCCAAATCAATCCGCCCACCAAGAGCGAGCCCCCGAAACATAAGACCACCACAACAATAATTACAATGATGAGGCCCGTTTGGCGCGAATTTACTGGTGCGCTGACCGGCCTGGAGGAGCGGCGGTCGGCTGGCGGTACGCCAGAATATGGCGGCGCCTGCACGCCTGCCTGTGCAGCGCCTGCCTGTCTGGGCGGATCAGCAACCACCACCGTCGCAGCCACCGGCGCAGCCTTCGTAGCACCGCTTGGCGCGGCGCTGGCAGCTGTTTTTAGAGCCGCCACAAACTCCCTGGCGCTTTGGTAACGCTGTCCTGGCTCTAGCGCCATGGCCCGTTCAACCACCCGGTCGAGCGCAGGCGTTACTTGCGGGTTGAACTCGCTCGCCGAGGGCAAACGTTCACCCGCCAGGCGCTGCACGCTCTCGGGCGGTTCTAACCCGCTCAAAGCGGCGTAGAGCGTCGCTCCCAGGGCGTAAATATCTGTCCGAGCGTCGGTACTTCCTTTGCCATACTGCTCTGGCGGAGCATAACCGGGGGTGATCGCCCGCGCTCCAACTGTGGTCTTCAGATGAGGCGAATAGAACTTAACCAGGCCAAAATCAACCAACATCGCTTTGCCCTGGGGGGTAATACGAATATTGGAAGGCTTAATGTCGCGATGCAAAACTGGCTGTGGTTGTCCGTGCAGATACACCAGCGCCTCGCCCACCTGCGTGATCCAGGTGATAATTTGCTCCATAGTTGCAGCGCCGGCTCTACCTTCTACCAGTGTTGCCAGGTCTTGCCCTTCCACAAAATCCATCACCAGATACTGACCTTGATTGGGAATTTGAAAATGGTCGGTGACCCGCGGCAGGTTTGGATGAGAAAGGTTTGCTAAAACAGTGGCCTCGCGCAAGAATTGGCGCTGCGCCTCTTGAGATGTGTCAAAATTTTCTTTCACAGCGCACGGCCGGTGCAGGTTCAAATCGGTCGCCTTATAAACCGCGCCAAACCCGCCCCGCCCCAATTCCCGCTCAATCTGGTAGCGACTTTGTAAAATTGTCCCCGGACTCGCCGTCGCTTTGGCAGGCGCTGACGCCCCCGCTTCAGGCGCCCCCACCAGCAACGGAGCGCCGCAATCGGCGCAAAACCTGGCCGTATCGCGGTTGGAAGCCCCACAACGTTGGCAAAGATGATCTGCCATCCCACACCTCCTGTTTATAATTGTAACATAGCCATCCAGGGCAAAAGACCCCGGTCAATCATAGCAATACTGATCCACCAAAGCGCCGGATGCGTCGCGCAAGAAAGCGCAGTCGCCATGATTATCCCAAACTGGAGAAGGTCGATTGAAGGAAAAACCACATGTGCCGGGGTGGTATTCATTGGTGTAAACCCGGCAATAATCACCCGGGCGTAAAATAAATGCAGTAAAAGTGAACGTGTAGCCTTTTGAATTCGATATTGTCCAGCCGCGCAGTTGCACTGGCCAGGCGCCGGCGTTGCGAATTTCGACAAATTCATCCGCTTCCTGCCAGCCTTTTCCCTGGTAGGAGAGAAAGGCAATCTGAATGTCACCGCTGCTCGCCACGGTTGGGGTAGGTGGAAAGGGCGTGCGTGTGGCTGTGGGCGCTGACCCCCACAAACCGCGTCCGGTTACCTGCGCCAACGCCTCTGCCTCGGCAAAGACCAAATCGCAACTCACATCCGGCGGCAGGCTGGCAGCAACGGCGTAGCCATCTTCGACCATCTGGCGGTTGACAAACACCCCTTCTGCAATCACATAACGCAGCAACCGTCCGAGGTCATCGTTCTGGCGCTGATCTCGGGCCAACAACACCATCTTGCCTTCCACCAGGTTGCGGTTATAATCCAGGGCTCTAACCCAATCCAGCGAGTCCGGCAGCTCTTCCAACAAATCTACCCCGATATAGCGTACCTGGTGTACTTCGCCTTGGATTGAGACCTCAATGGTTACCCCATCGATCACCCAACGCACTTCAGCGGTCTGGTACACAGTATTGAGCGGCACACACCAACTGTTCAAAGCAGGGGCAAAAGATGCAGTTGGCTCGTCGGCCATAGATAGCATTTCTACCGTAGCGCCAACCGTCAGCGTTGCCACATTCTCCAGGTCTACATCCTGGTCATCCAAAAAGGTCGGCGTTAGCGATAACGTTTCAAGTCTCAGATCGAGGTCATCGGTGCTGGTTGGGCTGCGGCCTGCAGTGGGTGTCGGAGTTCGCGTCTCCAGAAGATTGACTTGAGGAGTTGCAGACAAACCAGATGCGAACGGTGGCCCAAGACGGCGACTCAAAACCCCCACCCCGCCAACAACGACGACCAACGCCAGGCAGAAAAGCACAACTGCGCCTGTTAGCAACATGACCGCTGCGATCCAAATCCCGGTCTTTTGGTTCTGCATAGTGTAATTATACCTTCTCCCCCCCGATCCAAAGTTATGTTATCATAAACTGGTGTCCACGCAACAAATCATGAACCAACAAATCATCGACCTTCTGCGCAAGATCGCCGACCTGCTGGAAATCAAAGGCGAAGTGATTTATAAAATCCTGGCTTACCGCAAAGCCGCCGACAGCCTGGAAAACCTGGGCGGCGACATCCGCGAGGCATGGCGCCAGGGGAAACTAACCGAGGTGCCCGGGGTAGGCAAAGCAATTGCCGAAAAAATCGATGAATGGATCACTACCGGACGGCTAGAATTTCTCGAGAAGCTGCAAGCCGAAGTTCCCGGCAGCCTGGTGGAACTTTTACAGGTAACCGACCTCGGCCCCAAGAAAGCCGCCCTGTTCTGGAAACAGCTTGGGATCACAAACCTGTCCGAACTGGAAGCAGCCGCTCGGGCTGGCCAGCTGCGAGACCTGCCTGGCATGGGCGAGAAATCCGAAAGCCGCATCTTGGCGGGTCTGGAAGCCCTGGCGCGCCGCAGCGATCGCGCCCCGCTGGGTAAAGCCTGGCCCTTTGCGCAGGAACTACTGGCCTACCTTCGATCAATCCCGGGCGTGCAGCAAGTCCAGATAGGCGGCAGCCTGCGCCGTATGAGCGCTACCGTTGGCGACCTGGATATTGTAGCCGGCGCCAGCCATTCGCTTCCGGTCATGCAGGCTTTTACAGGCCACCCCGATGTAGTACGCATCCTGGGCCAGGGCGAAACAAAATCGAGCGTCGAATTCAGCCACCACCTGAGCGCCCAACTCTGGGTACTGCCGCCGGAGCGTTTTGGAACCGCCTTGCAATACGCCACCGGTTCCAAAGACCACAATGTGCGCTTACGAGAACTGGCGCTCAAAAAAGGCCTATCGCTCTCCGAGAGCGCCTTCCAACGCCCGGATGGCAGCGAAATCCTGTGCGCCAGTGAAGCAGAGGTCTATGACCAGCTCGGTTTGCCCTTCATCCCGCCCGAACTGCGCGAAGACCGCGGCGAGGTACAGGCTGCCCTCGCTGGAACGCTGCCTATCCTGCTGGAACTATCCGATATCCGAGCGGAATTACACGCCCACACCACCTGGAGTGATGGAAAACTGGATATTCGCCAACTGGCAGATGCCGCTCTCCAGCGCGGGCACAAAGCCTTGGCCATTACCGATCACTCTGGCAGCCTGGGCGTTGCTGGTGGTTTGAAAATCGAAGACCTGCGCGCCCAGCGTGCAGAGATCGACGCTGTGCAAGCGCAATTGGGCGACTCGCTGCGCCTGTTGCAAGGTTGCGAAGTTGAAATCCGCGCCGATGGATCGCTAGATTTTCCCGATCAGGTGTTGGCCAGCCTGGATATCGTCATCGCCTCCCTTCATTCCAGTTTGCGCCAGGAGCGCCAACAAGTCACCCAACGCCTGTTGAAAGCCATCGAAAACCCCCACGTTGATATCATTGGGCACCCTACCGGGCGCCTGATCCCCAATCGCGAAGGCGCGGATCTGGACATGGAAGCCATCTTTCAAGCCGCCGCCCAACACCAGGTTGCCCTGGAGATCAACGCCCACCCCAGCCGGCTGGACCTGGATGACGCGCATGCCCGCCGGGCCATCCAGTCGGGCGTGTCATTAAGCATCAACACCGACGCCCACAGCGCCAGCGACCTGGATTTGCTCTTCTTTGGAGTAGCAACCGCGCGCCGGGCCTGGAGCACAACGGAGGATGTCCTCAACGCCTGGCCGGTTGAGCGTTTGTTGTCCTGGCTAGAATCTCGCCGTTAATTCGCCTGTGATAAAATCATGCCCATGAAAAATTCACATCGAGCAAGCGCTCCCTGGCGTGTGCTTTTTCTGGTTGGTGTCTTCATAATATTCGGCTTGTTCGCGCCTGCAACCAGCCACGTCGAGTCGGCTAACGCCCAGGCCATGTCTTTCGCCATCCAATCCATGGGCAGCCCGTATGAAGTAATCGACCTGGTTAACCAACTGCGCGCAGCCAACGGGCTGGCAGCTTACCGCATCGACCCGGCTCTGATGGCTGCTGCCCAGGGGCAAAGCGAATACCAGGCCTCTGTCCACTCAATCACGCATTATGGCCCAGGCGGCTCGGTTGTTAAGAGCCGCGTCCTGGCGGCAGGGTATGGCGGCGGGTCAGGTGTCTCGGCAGCAGAAAACATCTATGGTGGCGCCAACGCCTCCTCTCAGCAAGCCATAAACTGGTGGAAAGGCGACGCCGCCCACCTGGATACCATGCTTGCCAGCCGCTTCACCGATGTTGGCGCGGGAGTGGCTACTGACGGAAGCCTGGTTTATTACACATTGAATGTCGGAGCCATCGTAGGGGGCGTAGCCAGCACGAGCGCGCCTGGTGGCAGCCCCAACCCAACCGCTGCTCCCGGAACCGAAACCACTAACCTGCCTGTTTTAAT
The DNA here is from genome assembly GCA_020061105.1 of Anaerolineales bacterium. Taxonomy (GTDB): domain Bacteria; phylum Chloroflexota; class Anaerolineae; order Anaerolineales; family UBA4823; genus JAGUYW01. The sequence continues at coordinate 7,194 of JAGUYW010000010.1, forward strand.
GGCAACACCCATGCCAGACGGGTCCATCATCCACACCGTGAAAAACGGCCAAACATTGTGGACGATAGCTGCCATCTATAATGTTCCCCTGGCAGAACTGCTCACCCTCAACAAATTTAACGAATTCACCACCATCTTCCCCGGGCAAGAGGTGCTGGTAAAGGATGTGGATCCTACGCCAACTATTGTCATCACACCTACCAACACCCGCCGCCCACCCGCCACTCCCACTCGCTTCAGCCGCCCCAGCGCCACACCGTTAGCACAGGCTTTGCCCAGCCCTACCGTTGAAGAAACGCCCAGCCCTGAAACCTCGACTTCTGGCGGAGTGAACACCATCTTGTGGATCATCGGTGGGCTGGTCATCGGTGGAGTAATCTTGATGGTGGTTGGGCAGGTTCTCAATAGCCGCAGCCCAAAACCCTGAGAGCGGCTCTTTCTAAATAGAACGCCAAGCTCAAAAAACTGGCTATTGTATTTCGGCTAAGAATTGCTTATAATGTAACTATGAAATTTGCCGCTCGCTTAGCCTGGATTCTTGTGATGCTGGCGTTTGTAAGTTTGCTCGGGTCCTCATTCGCCCAAGCGCAAGCTCCCTCTGAACGTTACTTCAAGGAAACAGGCCACTTTGTAAAAGGGGAATTTTGGGTTAAATACAACGCTACGCCGAATGCCCAAGAGCTTTTCGGCTCTCCAATCTCGATTGCCTTTGTCAGCCCAACCAACGGTCGCCTGGTGCAATACTTTCAAAAAGTGCGCTTCGAGTTAGACTCATCTCGACCAGTCTCGCAGCGCGTTCAAATCTCCGGTTTATATGCAGATATCCCCTTACCGGTTCTGCCATCGGGCGCTGCCGAACCAGCCAGCGGCTGCCGCTTCTTCTCCGAAACCGGCTTTCAGGTTTGCCTGGCATTCCTGCAATTCTACGAAGCCAATGGCGGTTTGGAGACTTTCGGCTATCCCCTTTCAAATCTCGTCCAGCGTGAAAACGGCTTTCAGGTGCAATATTTTCAAAAAGCACGCCTGGAACTGCGCCCAAGTTTACCAGCCGGCAAACGCGTGGTTACTGGCGAACTGGGCCGCGAAGCTTTCTACCAACTGCGTGAAAACCCGGCCTATCTGGCTGCAGAACCCTTCGGCGATACAACTACCCAGGTAACCGCCCTAAAAGTGCGCGCCTATCCGCAATACCCTGTCGCTTCCCTCAGCGGTTACCAGACCATCTTTGTCATCGTTCAGGATCAGCGCCTTTTCCAAATTCCGGGCGCTCAGATCGAAATCTTTTTGATCTTGCCTACGGGTGAACGCTTGCAAATCACCCCCATCCAACAAACCGACGAAAATGGTACCTTGAAGATTACCTTCCCCTATCGCAGCCAAAGCACGGGGATGGCAAGGTTGGAAATCATTGCCCGTTTAGGCGACCAACTCATTGGAAAGACCAGCACGTCTTTCCGCATCTGGTGGTAACCTCCTCAGATTTGCCCTTTCCGAATTTGTTGCAACAGCGCCTCATATTGCTCGCGATTCTCCGGCTCCAGCGCCAGGATTGTTTCGATAGCCTGGATCGCCCCGGTGCGATCGCCTGTTTCTAACAACAATTCCCCAATCGTATCGTATTGGCTGATGCTCTCTTCTTTTCGTCCAAGAAAACGGTACAAATCTGCCAGGCGCCGGCGTAACGGAATGCGCTGGTTGTGCTCTTGAACCAGTTCTTCAAGCATCTCCACCGCCTGGGCTTCCTGGCGATGACTGCTAAGATAAGCCAGGAAGTTATCTAATTCTGCCAGCGATTGCTGCTCTTGCCCCAGGCGAAAATTCAAATCCACCAACGCCAGGCGGGCATCCCGGTCATCTGGCTGCAAAGTGCGAATTTGTTCGAAGATGCGCATAGCTTGCCGCCAGTCCAGGCTTTGCAAATCAATATCAGCCATACGATGCAATATTTTCACTCGCAGGGCCTGATCGACATTGGCTTGTTGCGCAGTGCGAAGCGCTTCCGTGTAAGTGCGGCGCGCCATGCTTAAATCAGCCAGGCTATAATATGCCTCTGCAAAATGGATGCTTTCAATGACTGCCTCTTCGACCCTTCCAGCCGTCATCAACTGCTTGACAAGCTCGGTGCGAATGTTCAATTCTGCAGGAGATAATTCCAGTAATTTTCGGTACAGATTCACAGCTTGCTGTGGCTCGCCTCGCATACTATAAGCACGCGCCACCGCGCTGTACTTCGTTACCGCGTTCGGAATATCACCCTGTTTCACCAACAATTCTCCCATGAGGGAATGTAATGGCAAATACGTTGGGGCATGATCCAGGGCATAGTAAGCCTCCTCCATCGCCGACCGCAAATCGCCCCTGGATGCAATCTCATAAACCCGGCTGATCGAATCAATCACCTGGCTGCTGCGCGCTTCGGTCAATATTTCAGCCAATGGCCTGGGGGGGCCTTGCATGCCGCGGCTTTCCATTTGCTGGCGGGCGCGTCGCAATTGTTCAAGCCAATCTTCGCGGCGCAGCAATCCTTTGATATTGCTGATCAACCGCTCAGCAAAAGAATCGTCCTCTTGCTGTTGGAAAGCTTCAATAATCGGTTCATAAAGCTGGCGTAAGTCATTCGCCTGCTCCGGGTTAACCAGTTGCATGTCAGCCAGCTTCAGAGCATGCAAATACTCAAAAGCAGCATTTCTCGTCTGGCCTTTGTGTTCATAAATTTGTCCCATGAGAATGCGCGCGCCTAAGGCAAAATCCGGGTGGTTCATGGCATGTTGGAGTTGGCGCATAGCGCTTTCGAGGCGCCCGCCTTCAACATATAAATATCCCAAGTTGTAAAAAGCTGCTGGATGGTCCAGACCCAGATCAACGATGCGCTGCATTTCTTCGGCAGCCTGGGACATCTCGCCTTTGGTTTGAAAATCTACCAATTGAGACAGGTGCAGCACCAGCTTGGTTTTATCGGTAGTCTTACTCCGCTGCGCCCCCGTACCCCCTACAATCGCCTGTAATCCGCGTCGTTCTGTATCGATTTCCTGTTCCTCATCTACTGTGTCAAACAACATCCCGGCTAACACCGTTAACGCCCTCTGCGCAGCCTGGGAAACAGGGTCCAGGCCGCCAGGCGTTTGCTCGGTCTCTTTAGGCGCGTTCAATTGGCGCACCTGCGACATCCGCAAAGGCGCAGTCGCGCCGCGCGGTCGCGCCGGCTTGGGTAATGGCTGAAAATCGCGCAATCGTTGCAATGCCTCCACCGCCAGTGGGTGATTCGGGGTAATCCCCAAAGCCTGGTTCACCGACTTGACAGCCCGTTCAGCATCTCCTAGTTCTTGAGCCAGGGCTGCTACAGCCAGGTACTCGCTAACAGCTTTTTCTTTTTCGTTGGTGCGATCATAAATCAGCGCCAGCCGGGCATGCGCCGGCAGACTCTCGGGCGTTAAGCGGATCACCCTGCTGTAATTGTCAACCGCCTTCGCCACCTCACGAGTTCTCAAATTCATTTCTGCAGCCCGCATCGCCGCCTGAGCGGCCTGTTCGATATCTCCCTGGCGTTCATATAACTGGGCAATCTTTTCCACCGGCAAAGGATCGTCTGGCTTGATTTTCGCTGCCTTGAAATAGCACTCCAGTGCTTCGTTATACTCCTGAAGTTCGATCAAAGCCAACCCCAGATTGGTCAAAGCCTGTGCATCTTCAGGGAACTCATCCAAGGCCTGACGGTAAAAGGCCGCGGCTTTATCCCACATTTGATCCCAGGCAGCCGAGTGACCTTGATTCATAGCTTGTTGAAAAACATTTTGACGCCCAGCCATTGGTACTCCTGAATACAGATTTTATTGAACGATTTTCATTTCACCCCAGTTCGGCCCATAGCGCGCTTCAGTCAGCAAAGGCACGCTCAACGGGTAAGCGTCTTCCATGACTTGCTGCACCACCGCCGCGCAATCAGCCAACTGGTCTTTTGGACATTCTAAGACGACCTCATCATGCACCTGCAAGATCATGCGCGCCGCCAGTCCGGCCTTTTTCAACGCCGGCGGGATGCGCAACATCGCGATCTTCATGATATCTGCCGCCGTCCCCTGAATGGGGGCATTGATTGCCTCCCGTTCTTCCCGGCTGCGCACATTATAGTTCGACTGGCTTTTTAAACCCGGGAAATAGCGCCGCCTTCCAAGCAGCGTCTCAACATAGCCTTGTTCTGCCGCCAGCTTACGAATACCGTCCAGATACTTTTTTACCCCTGGAAAACGCTCAAAATAAGCAGCAACAAAATTCTCGGCTTCAGCCAAAGTCAGGTCTGCAGTGCGGCTTAGTCCAAAGGCGCTCATTCCATAAATCAAACCAAAGTTAATTCCCTTGGCGCGCCGGCGCATATCCTTATCCACCGCCTCAAGCCTCAAGCCATAGATCGCGGCAGCCGTAGCGCTGTGAATATCCTGACCGGCTAAAAAGGCGGCTTTCATGGTTTGGTCGTCTGCCATGTGCGCCACAATGCGCAGTTCGATCTGTGAATAATCTACCGAGAGCAACACATGCCCCGGCTGGGCCACAAATGCATTGCGCACCCGGCGTCCCAACTCGGTACGGATAGGAATGTTCTGCAAATTGGGTTCCGAGGACGCCAACCTTCCAGTTACAGAGCCAGTCTGGTTAAACGAAGTATGCACACGCCCGGTCTGTGGGTTGACTTGCAACGGCAGAGCATCCAGGTAAGTAGACTTTAGTTTCGATAATTCGCGATACTCCAAAACCAGGTCAACCACCGGGTGAGCGCCGCGTAAACTTTCGAGCGCCTCCGCCGAGGTGGAGAAGAAACCAGTCGCGGTTCGAGCAGAACGATCTGACGGCTCTATCTTCAAACGACTGAACAAAGCCTCTGAAAGCTGCTGGGGCGAATTCAAATTAAACCCCACCCCCACATGCCGGGTAACCTTTTTTTCAATTTCTTCCAGGCGTGAGCGCAATTCTTCAGACATCTGCGATAGATAGCCGGTATCCAATGCCACCCCGGCCATTTCCATCTCAGCGAGTATCGAAACCAGCGGCATTTCCATAGTATGCATTACCGGGGCGGCCTGGCTGGTCTCCAATTCGCCTTGCAGTTCGTCCCGCAGCGCAAATAAGACTTCTACATCTGCAACCGCGTAATCCGCCGCTTGTTGAACCGGAATTTCGGCCATCGAGATTTGTTTTTTGCCTTTGCCGATCAAATCCTCGATCGGCGTCATTTGCACGCCCTGCCGCACCCAGGCCAGGTTTTTCAGACCCAGGTTTCGGGAAGCAGGGTTCACCAACCATTCGGCAATCATCGTATCGAAGCTGACCGGGCTTACAGCCAGGCCATGCCGGATCATCACCACCAGGTCGTACTTGATGTTGTGCCCCATTTTGGCGATTTGTGGATCGTTTAAGGCGCCGCCCAGTGCTGCAATGATCTGGTCAAGCTGCAGCTGCTTCACTTCCGCCTGGCGGTGCCCAACCGGAACATAGTAGCCCGCTCCTGGTTCAACAGCAAACGATAACCCAACCAGTTCGGCCCGCATTTGATCAGTCGAAGTGGTTTCTGTATCCAATGCAATCATCTGCGCTGTTTCAAGGCGCTGGCGTAGTTCGGCCAGCGTTTCGGGCGTGTTGACAATCACCACCTTGCGAGCGGCCGGGCTGGTTTGCAAAAGAGCCGCTTTGCGGGGGATTTCCTGAGACGGTTGGGCTAGCTGAGCGGCGAACATCGAGAGCTGTTGGCCTTTGGATGCCGGCGACATGCCATAGGATTTCTGTAATTCGTTCAAGCGCGTCATCAAGGTGCGGAATTCAAGCTCGCGGAACAGCGCTTCTACACGCTGCGGATCAAAAGCCTGCGGACGAGCGCGCTCAAGATCTACTTCAACAGGCAGGTCTTTAACTATCGTCGCCAGTTTGCGACTCAGCCAGGCGTTCTCGCGTCCCGCGACAAGCTTTTTGCTCAGGCTGGACGAGAGATCATCCAGGTGTTCGTAAATTCCTTCCAGCGTGTGGTAATCCTGCAATAACGAGACCGCGGTTTTCTCTCCAATTCCAGCCACGCCGGGAATATTATCGGATTTGTCGCCCACCAGCGCCTTGTAATCGACCACCTGGTCAGGGCGCACACCCAGCATCTCTACCACATCTTCTGGTAGATAATCCTTCGAATCAGATAAACTCTTGCCAGGTAAGCTGACAATGATACGCGGCTCCACCAGTTGCAAAAGATCACGGTCTCCGGTAATGATCTTGACCGCCAGGCCGCCTTCCACCGCCTGGCGCGCCGCGCTGCCCAATACATCGTCCGCTTCGTAGTTTTCAACCTCCAGGCGCGGCAAGTTAAGGGCATCCACAATCTGGCGC
>JAGUYW010000005.1 GCA_020061105.1 Anaerolineales bacterium
CTCTCGCTATTTCGGCCCCTACACCAGCGTCTGGGCTGTCCACCAGACCCTGGACGTCCTGCGGCGCATCTTTCCCTACCTGACCTGCGACCGGGAAATCACCGGAGAAGATGAGCGCGCCTGCCTGTATTACGATATCAAGCTCTGCAACGCCCCATGTATCGGAGCTGCCAATGAAACTGCCTACCGCCAGATGATTGCCGACCTGTGCCAGTTCCTTGAAGGGCGCACCGAAGAAATCGTCTCGCGTTTACACCTGGAAATGGCGCAAGCCGCGGAAGATTTGCGTTTCGAGCGCGCCGCCGCGCTGCGAGACCAGATCAGAGCCATCGAAAACGTGGTTGAACGTCAGAAAGTCATCTCCAACGACTATATCGACTCAGATGTACTGGCGCTGGCGCGCAACGACGGCGATGCCTGTGTCCAGGTCTTTTTTATTCGCGGCGGCAAGCTCATCGGCCGGGATTATTTCCTGCTCGAAGGCGCCGCCGACGCTTCCGACGCCAATGTGATGGCCGAATTCATGAAACAATTCTACAACCAGGCTACCCTGGTACCGCCGCAGGTGCTGCTGCCCCACGAGGTCGAAGAAGCCCAGATCATCCGCCAGTGGCTCAGCCAAAAACGCGCCGACAGCCTGGTCGAAATCATCGTCCCTCACCAGGGCTTGCAACAAGAGCTGATCGATATGGCGGCTGAAAACGCCTGCGAGACTTTGCGCGCCTTACAAGCCCAATGGCAGACGGACCGCCACCGCCAGGAACAGGCTTTGGCAGAACTCCAGGAAGCTTTGAAGCTTTCCGAACCCGCCAATCGCATCGAATGCTACGATATTTCCAACACCCAGGGCACCGCCGCCGTCGGCAGCATGGTTGTGTTTGAGCAAGGCGTCCCCAAAAAGGCCTACTATCGCCGCTTTAACATCCGCAGCGTTACTGGCCCCGATGATTTCGCCAGCATGGAAGAAGTCCTCACCCGGCGCTTCAATCGCTGGCAAACTGCCCAAGAAGCCCAACAAACGCCTGGCAAGAAAATCGACCCGTCTTTTGCATTATTGCCCGACTTACTGATCGTGGATGGCGGAAAAGGCCAGCTAGGCCGCGCCATCGCCGTTTTAGAGCGTTTCGGGCTGGCTGGTAAAATCCCGCTGGCCGGCCTCGCCAAACAGCACGAGGAGCTATTCATTCCAAACCACAGCGAGCCCATCTTGCTGCCGCGGCATTCACAAGGCCTTTATCTGATCCAGCGCATCCGTGACGAGGCGCACCGTTTTGCCATCACTGCCCACCGCCAGTTGCGCGCCAAAACCGGCCTGACATCCCGCCTGGATAGCATCCCCGGCATCGGCCCCGCCCGCCGCAAAGCTCTGCTGCAGCGTTTCGGTTCTGTGGATGGCATCGGTTCGGCTTCGGTAGAAGAATTGACCGCCCTTCCAGGTATCACCCAGTCGCTGGCCCAAACGTTAAAATCCGAATTAGAAAACGCTTCATAATCCAGAAAGTAGCTGCCAGGTGGGTTATAATTCCTATAAAGTAGGAGTAGATATGTCGAACAAGAAAAAAAACCCCTCGCGACGCGAAACTCGCAGTCTGCGCTTTCAGCGGCTCATCTTCATCGCCTTTGGTGTCCTGATCATCCTGGCGATGCTTTTGAGCTCGATTCGATAAGCACAAAAATTATTCCGCGGATTCGCGCTGACGCTATTCACACCCATGCACTTGCATCCCCCCTGGCAAAATCCGCCTAAAACTTACGGTTACTCGTCAAGCAAGTGTTTGATTGCCGCCTGTAATTGGTGAGCAGAAAAAGGTTTTTGCAGCCATTTCACCTGCCCGCGTTCCAACCAGGTCTGGTTCGCTTCGTGAATTGGGTGACCGGTCATTAAGAGCATTTTGAGCTTCGGATGGTGTTGCTTCAAAGTCTGGTAAAGCTCTACCCCGCCCATTTTCGGCATCACCATATCGCTCAGCACCAAATCGATCCTCTGTTGGCTATCCTGAAAACGCTCCAGAGCTTGCAATCCGTTCGAAGCCTCCAGCGTCTGGTAGCCGCAGGCTGATAACAAGGTTTGTAAGGCCTCGCGCGTCGCCAGATCGTCCTCCACGATCAAAATCACCTGGCCATACCCTGACAGGCTTTCCACCATCGTCACAGGGGCAGTCTCAGCTTGTTGAATCGCAGAAGATTGTAAATAGATTAAGAAAGTTGTTCCCTGCCCTGGCTCACTGTTCACTAATATTTGCCCGGAATGCTGTTGGATGATGCCATAAACCTGAGCCAGGCCCAGACCGGCGCCCTGCCCGTGAGGTTTGGTCGTGAAAAATGGCTCGAAAATGTGTTGAATGTCGCCCGGGTCGATCCCCACCCCCGTGTCCCGCAGGGCGATCACAATCCAATCGCCATCCGCCATATCAGGCACTGGGCGTTCAGATTGCGCGGTTAAAGTCAAGTGCTGCATGGCAAAGAATAGCTGCCCCCCGTCTGGCATAGCATCGCGCGCATTCAATGCCAGGTTCATGAAAACCTGCTGCAGGCGTCCCGGATCGCCCTGGATCCAATAACTACCCGGTTGGTAAGTCAGTTCCACCTGAATCGTCTCTGGCAAAATGCGCGCCAGCATCTTCTCCATTTCTTTCAACAAGGGTAGTAGATTCAGCGAGCTTTGCTCCATCACTGAGCGACGGCTGAAATCTAATATTTGACGGATCAGGCTGGAGGCGCGTTGGATTTGCTGGTGAATGATCGCTAACTTCTCGCGCCCCGAGGCCGAGATCTCCTGGTCCAGTTGCAGAAGTTCGGTGTAAACCAGAATAGCCGCCATAATATTATTAAAATCGTGCGCAATCCCCGCCGCAAGCTGCCCAACTGTCGCCAGTCTTTCATGCACTTGCGCCCGCAGGGCGTTTTCCCGCTCCACCGTAATATCACTCATCAACACAACCCACTGCTGTTCCTGGTCTTGTCCGGGCGCATCAACCGCTCGTAGCTGCACTGCAATGATCCGCTCATTGGGTGGGCCAGAAGTAATCTCGATCGGAAGCGCTTCCCTCGACCGGCCAATCAAATTTTCAAGGGATTGCCGTCCTAGATGATCAAATGAGTTCTCATTGCCATGCCCGTTGAGAATTTCCACCAATCTGCGTCCCAGCGGGTTGGCTACCAGGACACGAAAACTGGCATCCAGCAGCACAATTCCTACTGGTAAGTGTTCCACCAGGTTTTCAAGCTGCTTTTGTTGCGCGGTCAATAAGATTGCCAGGCGCTGCAGAGCGGTAGAAGCCTGGTTTGCAAAAGTCGACAACAATCGTTCTTGAGTTGGCCCAAACGCATTTGCAACCTGACTGGCAACCGCCAGCGCTCCTACCGTGTCGTTTCCAATCTGCAAAGGCTCCCAGATCAAGGAGCGAATTTCAGGCATCGCTTCAGGCCCCAGTCCGGCCTGGTCAACCTCAATCACTTCCCAATATTCGTCAGCTTCCGAAATATCCCCATCGCGAGTTCCCAGGCGAATTTTTACCCAGCTTTGGCGCATCTGATCCACGATTGAAGCGTTCAATTTCTGCCGGCAGCGCAATTTCACCCAACTATGCGCTCCGAACCACAAACCACCCATAGCCATGTCACTGCCAATTGCGTGATGCAAGTGTTCGAGCAGTAACGAAATCAATTCATCATAATTCAATGTGTATCCGATTTTTTGGCTCAACTGGTACAGTTCAGACAAAGCCGCAGTTCTTTGAGCCACCAGGATTTCCATTTCCACAGCATGATGATGAATGGTTTCGTACAAGAATGCATTTTCCAATGCCACAGAAATTTGTCCCACCAATACTTGCAGCAAATCCCGATCTTGAGTTGTGAGGATATTGCCTTGCTGGCTGCCGATAATCACCACCCCGGCAAATTCGCCTTGTTGGCGCAGTGGCGCAGCCAGCTCAGAAACCACTGGCGCGTCGAACCATGCGTGATAGCCCGGCTCGTTGAGTACATGGGGGACAAAGGCTATCATGCGCGTCTCCAACACCGTTGCCAACACTCCCCTCAGCTTCACAGGTGCGCCCAGGGATGTTTCCCAACCATAGGCCGCCTTTAAGTTCAACCGGCCTGACTCGAAGAGCGCGATCGCCGCCAGATCATACCCTGGTTGATTTTGTAATTGTTTGACGACTTCATCCAATAATTCCGCCACACCCAGGCGTTGGTTGATTGCCTGGGTCAGACGTTGGATCAAAGAGAGTTCCGCTAATTGCCGCTGCACTTGCTGGTAGCGCTGGGCATTACTCAATGCCAGCGCTAGTTCCTGGCAAATCGCTTGCATCAAACGCATATGCTCCGCATGAAAAGCGTTGCGCGCAAAATGCATCACCGTTAGAACCCCCAAGAACTTTCCACTCGACTCAATTGGAACCGCCAGCGCTGAATGCACTTCGTCATCTACCCCGTCCAGAAAGATCCAACGTTCATCTTCCCTGACATCGGCAACATTGGCTGGGACGCGATGTTTCGCCACCCAACCAGCCAACCCCCTTCCTGTGCGCAAATCTAATCGCTGGTCGATATCACCCAACCGGTCTGTTGCCTCGCCATATAAAACCTGTAAGTGCAAACGATCTTCAGCTTCATCATATAAAAAGGCCTGCCCTAAAAGGCTGTTCAATGCCAGGCAGGTCAGGCTAATCGCCCGGCTTAGAATTTGCTTCGGGTCGAGGCTGCGTGTCAATTCTCGGCTGATATCGAACAACAATCCCAAATGGCTGCGCTCGGTTGCTGCTTGTTCGAAAAGCCGGGCATTCTCAATTGCAATCGCAGCCTGGTCGCCCAGCAAATGTAAAAATCGCAATTCTGATTCTTGCGGCAAGCGCGGCTCAGGAAAAGATACATTCATCACCCCAATCACGCGCTGTCCGATCTTCAAAGGTAAACTGATTAGTGATCCCTGCCAGCTAGAACTGACGTTGACAAATAGCGGGTGGGTCTTCATATCCTCCACAAAGATGGGCATACCTGTGCGTGCTACCGTAGCTGTCACTCCATTGGGGCGCGGTTTGCTGAAAGGTTCTCCAGAAGTACCATCTGCAAACAAAGCCGCCCCAAATGTCAATTGATCATTTTGCTGGTCATAGAGAAAAACATGCGCATTTTGTGCATAGGTTAACAAATTCATTGTGCTTTCCAGGATTGAGTGCAATACCTGGGATAATTCCAGGCTGGCGGTCACGCCAATGCTGGCCTGCCGCACCGCTTCTAATTCAGCCACGCGTTTGCGTTCTGCCTCGAATAATCGGGCGTTCTCAATTGCAATCGCCGCCTGGTTAGCAAACGCCATCACTGTTTGGGCATCTGCCTGTGAATAACAGAATGGCTTGTGGCTATCTACATTCAAGCCGCCCGTAAACAATCCTTTCACCAGCAACGGCGCGCCAATCCAGGAACGCACCTTGGAAGTCGGTGGGTTGATACGCCAGTCGGGATGGTTGTGTGTATCGGCAATCACCATCACATGATTGTCTTTCCAACGGTTATACAAAAGGTGATTGCTCATCGTTCGGATCACCCGGCGGGCTGCCTCGATATCCTCGAATCCTCGCCCTGCCGCCAGGTCCATCGTTCCCGACGCGTCCAACAGGTGAATCGATGCACTATCATAATCAACCACCTGCTTCAATAAATCCAATAAATTCTCCAGCACTTCCGACAAAGGTAATTGTGAAGTTAATAAAGCCCCAACCGATTGCAATGTATTCGCCAGGTTTAACTTCGTATGCTCAAGCTCAAATAAGCGGGCGTTCTCAAGCGCAATCGCTGCCTGGTTCGCAAAGGCCTGCGCCAGTATGGCATCTGTCACTGAATACTGATCTCCTTGTAGATGGTCACAGGTCAGAATACCAATCAGAGCATCCTTGTAAATCAGTGGGACGCCCATCCAACTTTGGATATCTGATGTTCCTCCCCATCCTTGGAAACGGGCATCTGCCTGAACGTCTGTTAGAACCAGAGCCTGCCGGCTCTTAAAAATCTCACGAAATAACACATCATCGCTAGAGAAAACTTTTCCTACCAACTCTTCAGGGGCAGGTAGATTGCGCTGCACCACCGCTTCCAAATACTCGCCTTTAAGCAAAAATAATGTTGTGCTGTGGTAGGGTATCACCTGATGTAAAGATGTCAGAATATTTTCGAGCACTTCATCGATGTTCAAGCTGGTCGTCAAGGCTGCGCTGGCTTGTTGAAGCGTCTCAGCGCGCCGCTGCTGCATCCGCTCGCTTTTCCACAAGCGCGCATTCTCGATTACCGTAGCCGCCTGGTTCGCCAGCAATACCAGGATCTGCAGATCATTCTCGTCAAATTTGCGCTTTTCGCTGTCGTCTAATACAATCAGAATACCGGTCACTTGCCCTTGCCAGGTAACCGGCGCCGCAATCACTGCCCGAAAAGGTTGATCTGCCTCGAATTTTTGCGAACGCCCAGACCACGAGCGGTAATCATCGATCACCAGCGGTTGGCCACTTTGTGCAACCGTCCCTGCCAACCCTTCCCCCATCTGCAGCATGGCGCCCGTAAAATCTCCTCTCGTCCGGTAGCTCACCTTGCAGATCACACAATCACGCCTGGCATCGACGACATAGAAACCGCCTCCCGAACCTTCCAACAAATACGCCGCTTGTTGGACAATAGTTTGCAGCAGATCGTCTAACTCGACATCCTTAATAATCTGCTCGCTAATCACCTGCCAGGCAGTAAATAATGCCAGCGAACGTTCAGCGGATAAGCGCAAATCACCCATATCCCCATTTTAACAGATTAGTATGAGAATCCTTTCAAATCCGTTCCAGGTATTTTCCACCTGCGACCCGCCAAAAGTGTATAGTTTTTACAGTACAACTAATAACTTGACGACGGAAAAGTTTCATGCTATTGTGAGAACGGTAATTTCCATCCTATCCATTCAAAACCATCGTTACTAATCAACACTCATAGAAAGAATATAATGGAGGTATAAATTATGAAACTTGGAGGCTATGCAAATCGAATCGCCTGGATTAACCTGACCGCGGGAAAAGTAGAATATAAACCCGTGCCGGAAGATCTGGCGCTCAAATACATTGGCGGTCGCGGCCTAGGCGTCAAATTTGTTTTTGACAACGGCCCGCAGGTCGATCCTCTGTCGCCAGATAATATTCTTTGTTTCATGAATGGCCCTTTGACCGGCTCTGAAGCCAATATGAGCGGTCGCATGGCCATCGTCACCAAATCGCCTCAAACGGGCACTATCACAGATAGTCACCACGGCGGTTGGAGCGCGGCGCGCTTGCGCTGGGCCGGCTTCGATGGTCTGGTCTTCAAAGGTAAAGCCGAAAAGCCGGTCTATGCCTACATCACCGATGAAAAGCTCGAACTGCTTGATGCCTCCGAAGTATGGGGCAAAGGCGTTCATGACACCGTTAAGCATTTCAAAGAGAAATACGGCGAGAAAGACCTGACCGTTATCGCCATTGGCCCAGGTGGTGAAAACCTGGTCAAATTTGCCTGTTGGATCAATGAACACGATCGCGCCAGCGGGCGCGGCGGCACCGGCTGCGTCGGCGGCAGCAAGAACCTGAAGGCTGTCGTCATCAAATCCACCAAAAAAATCGTCAAAGCCGCAGATCGCGATGCCTGGAAGCCCGCCCAAAAGCGCGCTCTCGCCACCATCATGGCCGAAGAAAACATCACCAGCCCCCGCAAAGGCGGCCTGTCGGTGTACGGCACTAACGTTTTAACCAATATCACCAACAGCATCGGCGGTTACCCGACCAAGAACAGCCAGCTCACCGCCTTTGGCGACCAGGCTGAGACCTTGAGCGGCGAATGGGTCAAGGAAAACATCCTGGTCAACGACCCCACCTGCCACGCCTGCCCCGTGGCCTGCAAGAAGGAAGTCGAAATCACCGATGGCCCCTGGAAAGGCCTGCGCATGGAATCGGTCGAATACGAACCGTGCTGGTCGGTCGGCGCCAACTGCGGCAATGACGACGCCCGCACGGTGGCCAAGATGATCGACCTGTGCAACGATTACGGCATCGACGCCATCGAATCTGGTCACCCCATCTCCGTCTGGATGGAAGCCACCCAACGAGGCTACACCAATGGCGACCCCAAGATTGCCTGGGGCGACCCGTTCGCCATGACCGACGCCGTGCGTTTGATCGCTATGCGCGAAGGCATTGGCAATGTTCTGGCCGACGGCACGGAAGCCACCGCCAAGCACTTCGGCCACCCCGAATTGGCCATGACCGTCAAAGGCCAGGCCATCCCGGCTTACGACCCGCGCGGCCTGAAGGGCGTGGGCCTTAGCTACGCCACCTCCAACCGCGGCGCCTGCCACCTGCGCTCCTACACCCCCGCTGCTGAGTTGGGCGTCATGCCCTACAACTCCCTCAAGGTTGACCCGCTGGAGTGGAAAGGCAAAGGAGAACTGGTTAAGATCTTCCAGGATGTGCATGCCTTCTCCGACAGCCTCGACCTGTGCAAATTCAGCGCCTTTGCCGAAGGCGGCGACGAATACGCCGCCCAATATTCCGCCATGGTTGGCGTGCCCTTCACCGCCGAGGATGTCCTCAAGACCGGCGAGCGCATCTACAACCTGGAGCGCCACTACAACAACCTGATCGGTTTCAAAGAAGGCAGCGACTATCTACCCAAGCGCTTCCTTGAAGAACCCTCCACCATGCCCGGTTCCGAAGGCCATGTCTGCGAGTTAGACCTCATGCTCGAGGAATACTACAAAGTGCGCGGCTGGGAAAATGGTGTCGTGCCCGAATCCAAGCTCAAGGAACTGGGTATCCTCTAGTTCCTGCGCCTCTCAATAAAAAAACAGCCGCCCGCAAGGCGGCTGTTTTCTATGCCCCAGCCCGTATTGTCTTCAAATTGAATTGCCGCATGAACTCATCCGCAAGCTGTTCCTCAATTTGGATTTCGATTCGGGTTTGCCCGACCGATAAAGAGCCCAGGCGAAAGGGTTCCATACGATCCAAGCGCGCTTTCCAACCATTCCCCTCCACCAGTCCCTCCCCCTTAGATACTCCCCCAAGTTCTTCGAGGTATTCCTGCAAAAGAAAAAACGGGATCCCCCGTATCTCCCGCACAATCGTCTGCATTCAGGCCGTCCCCCTATCCGCCGCCCACCGGCGGGAAGATATCCACCTTATCATCTGGTTGGATAATCGTTTTCATTTTGTCAGGCAAATAGACCACTTCGCGACCATTGATAAAAAACTTGATATGCCCGTACAGGTAATTTTCGCCATCCATGATCTCCGGGCGTAAATCGGGATGCTGCGCCAGAACCAGTTCCAATAACTCAGCCGCCGTCGAATCCGGCTGCATTTCCAGCTCAATCGTTTTCTTGCCGACGATCGCCCGCAACGTGGCGTAAAAATTCACCTTCATCATCCCTGCTTGCCTCCTCAATGTTCTACGCTTACCCTGCTTGCAGCTAGGGGCACTGGATCACGCCCTGCGCCCATAAACAGCCGCCGCAAACCGGAAAAACCGTGTTTCCAATACAATCTTCTTCGTTCGCCTCAGATAAATCGCAGCCGCCGCAAAATGTGCAAGGAGCAAAAGCAAAGTTGTGCAGGCGTTCCCGGTAGGCGATATATTCAGGGTCTAACCATAAATCGAGCAGCGCGCGCTCCTGTACGTTACCAATCACATGCTTGCGTGACCGTCGCGGCTTGCCGTGCAGGTAGCTGGTATGGGTGTGCATCAACGGCCAACACGGGCTCACATCCCCCGTCCAGGCAATTGACATAGTACCGTTCTCCACGAAATTGCAGGTATCGCTAGCGCCGCCCCAGTTATTGCCGGCGTAGGAAATATTCAACTGGCTGTTGAAGACCTGAAAAAGCGCCTCGCGGGTGGATTCGTCGAAATCCATTTTTGGCAGGCTTAAACGTGGCAGATGTGGGGCTTGCAAATAAGCAATATTATGCATCGTATGCAGGTATAAGCGGTCATCCTGCATCTCCTGGGTTGCCGGTTGCAAGTTGCTGACCGAATAATACATTGCCTTGACCGATTTGCCCAGTTTGATGACTTGCGGCAAGTCGGAGATATTGCGTTTCATTGCCACGAAAGCAACCCCAATCTCGGGCTTCGGGAAATGGTTGGCTTTGCGCATTTTTGCAAAGCGTCGCAGATTATGCATGATCGTTGGCAGCTCTGCCCCCAGCCGCACATCCGCGTACGTTTCAGGGGTGGCGCCATCGATCGATACCCACAACACATCCAATCCTGTATCGATCAATTGTTGCGCTTTTTTCTCTGTCAGTGTCGTGCCGTTGGTGATCAGTTCAACCTTGACCCCCAACGCCTTCGCCTGGGCAACCCATTGAATCGTTTTGGGGTGAAAAAGCGGCTCGCCTATCCCACCGAAATATACATCTGGGATCGGGTCGATCGCTTTCAACCCCTCCAGAATTTTCTGGAAGGTTTTTTCTTTCATCCTCCCTAAAGGCTGCTCCCAATCGTTACGAAAGCAGGTAATACAATCCAGGTTACAGGCTGAGGTCGGTTCAATATATACTTTTGTCAGGTGTGTCACCGGGCGATGCATGCGAACAAAATTTCCGCTCTCATCCAACCTGACCTTGGCGCCGGGCTTTAAACCATACTTAGCAACCAGTTCTTGCGGCAGTATCAACCTTCCGTGCTCATCAACTTCCGCCCAATTCGATGGTGGCTTTGTAGAGATCATGTTTTACTCCGCTTTCCAGGCTAACAACAATTTCAACGATCCATTTATACTTCTAAGCAACTGCCATTGCCGGCGTTGTCAAGTTTCTCATATTCAATCAATCCGCTTGCCCATCCTGGTCATGTTTTTGCAGCTTCATGGCGATCTCGCGCCATTGAATTTTCGAAATGCCCAGTTTCTGGCGAATCTTATTGTGGTCAATGCCCGCTCGCCAGTCATTCAATGCGCAGGTCCACCGGCACATATCGAAAGAGACATGCTTTCCTAACCCTGCCCCAGCGCTTAGATCTTCCAGCAAATATTCCAGCCGTCGCTGCGACCAGGGAAACAGGCGATCTTTCAACTCGTATTGCATCTGGTATTCGCCAAATCCTTCCACCCACGCCTCAGACACCCCGATTTTGCGTTCCTTGTAACGGTTCTGAGGGCTGGCGTAGCGCACGAACAAAATCGCCCCCCCTTCAGCTTCCAAATCCAGGTGGTCAAGGTGAATGTTGACGCACTCGCCTTTTTTGATGCCGGTCTCCAGTAATAACTCCAATAATAACCACGACCGCACATCCGGTTTTGCGGCCCGGCGCTGCCGGTCTGCCACATCCAACAACAGCTCCTGCTCCTCAGCGCTCAAGACAACCGGCATCGGGCTGATGACCGATTTCTGCGGCACTTTCTCTGCCGGGTCAATCAAAATCACCCCATTTTGGTGCAGCCAACGGAAGAAGGCTTTGATCGAAGTGATGCGCCGCGAAAGCGTCTTTGGGCTGCAAGGCACCCCTCGCCCAGCTAGCAGCCAATCCAGGAAATTGATGAGTTCGTAGGTTGTCACCTCACCCAGGTTGCGATCTGGCGGCAGGTAGGCAGCCAGCAACCGCAGATCCGCCATGAATGCCTTGACAGTATGCGGCGAGGCCCCCTGATCCTCAAGAAAAAATTGCCAGGCTTGAATAGTAGGCGGAAACAAGCTTTGGCTGGTGATATGAGCCGTGCTGGACGCTTCTTGCGTTGGCATAGCGACCTCCATGAACCGGGAATAATTCTGCGCATAGGCGCTAATTCAGTTTAACGCACATTTCAGTGAATGTCAATTAGCCATTCAGTCCTGTTTCATGCCAATTACTGCGCGTGGCTCGGAAAAATCGGCTCCGATTCTCCCAACACCGGCAGCGGTTTGGCGATGTGCACATCCCATAGCGCCGTCATCGTCGCCCCTAGCTCCCGGATATGCCAGAAAGTTAGCGCAAAACGATGGTAATCTCGCCGGTCGGCTGGCACACCCCAGGCGTTGACTCCTAAGGCGTTGCAGGTGTAAATCGCTCGCGGCAGGTGAAAGCGCTGTGTCACCAGAATGGCCTGCTGAAGGCCAAAAATTTCTCGCGCCCGGTAGCAGGTATCATACGTGCGCCGCCCGGCGTAATCCAATACAATATCTTCTTCCGGAATTCCCAACCGCATGGCGTAGTCGCGCATGGCGGCCGGTTCGTTATAGTATTCGAAGCGGTTATCCCCGCTCATCAAAAGTTTCTCTACCTTGCCTGCAAAATATAGATCGGCAGCCGTCGCAATCCGGTCGCGCAGCACCGTCGAAGGCGTTCCATCGCGCCACAATCCGGCCCCAAAGACGATCGCCGCCCGTTGAACAGGCGCTTCAGCAGCCCCATGGATGCGCTGGCTGGCAAACAGCCCGGTAAATATCCGGGGGAGAAAGATCATTGCTAGAGCGCTTATCACAACAATCACTACCATTTGTAAAATCCTGATCAGTATCCTTTTCAACATAGTTCACTTCCTGACCTGCAAGTGTACCCTTGCTTACATCTGGCGGCAAGGGTACAATCACTATCCATATGACCACCGAGACCGCCTACCAAGAGACCTTAGATTACCTGTATCGCTTCGTCGATTACAGCCTCACCCATGCCTCCAAGCTCGCCCAGGCTAACTTCGACCTGCAGCGCATGCACGATTTTATGGCTCATCTGGGACATCCCGAACGCAGCTACCCCATCATCCACGTTGCCGGCACCAAAGGCAAAGGTTCGGTGTCTGCCCTGATCGCCAACGCCTTGAGCGCCGCCGGTTTGCGCACCGCTCTCTACACCTCGCCGCACCTGCATGATTATAACGAGCGCATCCAGATCGACGGTCGTCCCATCGCTCACACCGAACTGATTGAACTGGTCGATGAACTCAGGCCAGATTTAGATGGCGCTTTCTCACACCTGACCACTTTCGAAATCACCACCGCCCTGGCTTTGCTTTATTTTGCCCGCCAAGGGGCGCAGGCAGTTGTCCTGGAAGTCGGCCTCGGCGGGCGTCTCGACGCCACCAACATTATCGATCCGAAAGTCAGCGTCATCACTTCGCTCTCGCTCGACCATACCCTCATCCTGGGCAATACAATCGAAAAAATCGCTACCGAGAAAGCCGGCATTATCAAACCCGGCGCGCCCGTCGTCCTTGCCCCTCAGCAAGAACCCGCCCGCCTGACGGTCAGCGAGATCGCCGTCGGACGCCAGGCCCCCCTGATCCAGGTTGGTCGCGATATTCTGTTCGAGCCGCTTTCTCATTCGCTGGATGGCCAAAGCCTGCGCATCTGGCCTGCCCCGGGTCTCGACCCCTCTCTCAGCGCCCTGCCGCCCGTCACGGTGGAAATCCCCTTGCTCGGCGCCCACCAGCTTGAAAACGCCGCCGTAGCTTATGGCGCCCTGTCTGCCTGGAAGGCCGCCGGGCTGCCCATCGATGAAAATTCACTGCGCGCCGGCTTTGCCTCGGTGCATTGGCCAGGGCGTTTCGAAATTCTGCGCCGCAACCCGCCGGTGGTGCTCGATTCCGCCCACAACCGCCATTCCGCCCGCCTGCTGCGCCAGGCTGTCGCCGATTATTTCCCCGGCTATCCCGTGGTGCTGCTGTTCGGCGCCTCCGAAGACAAAGACGTTTCCGGCATCTTATCCGAATTATTACCGCATGTCCAGCAGGCTGTGCTCACCCGCTCCTTCCATCCCCGCGCCATGCCACTGGAACAACTGACCGCCCTGGTGCAGGAGAGCGGCACACCCGCCGTTGCCTTTAGCGACGTGTCAGAAGCCCTGCCCGAAGCGCTGCGCCTGGCCGGCGACCGGGCCTTAGTCTTGGTGACCGGCAGCATCTTCATCTGCGCTGGCGCTCGCGAAACCTGGGACCGCATTCAAATTTCTTCTGCCACCAAGCGTTAAGACGCTGGCAGTTTTAGGGAGTTTTTAGATAATGAAAAATCATAATGATTGGTATTTTCGTGATGACGATGATGATTTCGGCGAAGCGCTCCACCGCCGTACGGAAGAATTGTACGGCGTACCCGATTCTCCCATCGACGAAGACGGCCTGATCGAATGCCCGGTGCTGGCTTTGCACGACCTGGTTGTATTTCCTCATATGATCTCGCCGGTTTTTATCTCTGAAGAACAGGCTTTGCTGGCCATCGAAGAAGCCCAACTCAACGATCAAACCGTCATCGCCCTCACCCTGCGCGATCCGGACCTCGAACAACCCACCCCGCAGGATTTCTTCCCGGTGGGCGTCGAAATGGCCGTCGGGCGCTTGCTGAGCATGCCCGACCATTCCAGTTCCGCCCTGGTGCAGGGCCGCCGGCGCCTCGAGGTGGTCGAATTTGTCCAGGAGCAGCCCTACATGGTTGCCCGCGCCCGCCCGATCTACGAAAGCACCCAGGTGGATCGCGAGATCGACGCCACCATGCGCACCGCCGTCGAGATGTTCCAAAAATGCGTCCAACTCGACCGCAGCCTGCCGGAGGAAGCTTACCTGTACGCCCTCAACATCAGCGAGCCCGGCTGGTTGGCCGATATGATCGCCACCGCCATCGCCCCGCCGCTGGCCCAACGCCATGAACTGCTCAGCGCCACCGACCCCTTGGAGCGCCTGAAGATGGTGATTGGCCTGTTAGCAGAAGAAGCCGATGTTTTGGAACTTGAAGATGAAATTCACACCCGCGCCCAGAGCGAAGTCGACCGCAGCCAGCGCGAGTTTTACCTGCGTGAGCAGATGAAAATCATCCAGTCCGAATTGGGCGAGGGCGATATCTGGTCGCGTGAACTCTTCGAACTGCAAACCCGCCTGGAATCGGCCGGCCTGCCCGAAGAAGTCCAGGTGCGCGCCGCGAAAGAGATCGAGCGCCTGGGCCAGATGCCCCCCATGTCGCCTGAAGTCGGCATCATCCGCACCTACATCGAATGGATCCTCGACCTGCCTTGGTTCAACGCCACCGAAGACAACCTGGATGTGCGCCACGCCAGCAGCATCCTCGAAAATGACCATTACGGCCTGCCGCGCGCCAAAGAGCGCATACTCGAATACATCGCCGTGCGCAGCCTCAAGCCGCGCCGCTCGCGCCAGCCGATCTTGTGTTTTGTCGGCGCTCCCGGCACCGGCAAAACCTCCCTCGGGCGCTCCATCTCCGAAGCCCTGGGACGCAAGTTCGTGCGCCTCTCGCTCGGCGGCGTGCGCGATGAAGCCGAAATTCGCGGCCACCGCCGCACCTACATCGGCGCGCTGCCCGGGCGCATCTTGCAAACCATGCGCCGCGCCGGCAATGTCAACCCGCTCTTCATGCTCGACGAAGTCGACAAGCTCGGACAGGATTTCCGCGGCGACCCGGCCTCGGCCTTGCTCGAAGTGCTCGACCCCGAACAAAATTTCGCCTTCTCCGATCATTACCTGGAACTGGCCTACGATCTTTCCAAGGTCATGTTCATCACCACCGCCAACACCACCAGCACCATCCCGCATGCTTTGCTCGACCGCATGGAGTTGATAGAATTTCCCGGCTACATCGAAGAAGAGAAATTGGAAATTTCTCGCCGCTTCCTCATCCCCCGCCAGATCGAAGAAAACGGCCTGGATGATGGCGAACTGCGCCTGGCTGACTCAGCCGTCCATCGCATCATCCGTGAATACACCTATGAAGCCGGGGTGCGCAACCTGGAGCGCGAGATCGGGCGCGTCTGTCGCAAAGTCGCCCGCCTGAAAGCGGAAGGCCGCCGCCACCCCTCCCAGATTACCCCCGAAGCAATCGAGCGCTTCCTCGGCCCGCCGCAGTTCTTCGACATGGAAGCCGAGCGCCAGAGCGAAGTCGGCGTCGCCACCGCCGTTGCCTGGACAGAAAATGGCGGCGAGATCATGCCGGTCGAGGTGCTGCTGGTCGAAGGCAAAGGCAACCTGCAGATCACCGGCCAAATTGGCAGCATCATGCAAGAATCCGCCCAGGCTGCCCTGACCTTTTTGCGTTCGCGTGCCCGGCGCTTCGATATCGACTCGCAGATCTTCGAAGAGATCGACATCCACATCCACATCCCCGAAGGCGCCATTCCCAAAGATGGCCCCAGCGCCGGCGTCACCATCTGCACCGCCCTGTTCTCGGCTTTCACCGGGCGCGAGGTCAACAACACCATCGGCATGACCGGCGAAATCACCCTGCGCGGGCGTGTCCTGCCCGTCGGCGGCGTGCGTGAGAAAGTCCTGGCTGCCCACCGCGCCGGCCTGAAAACCGTCATCCTCCCTCGTCGCAACCTGAAAGACCTGGTCGACGTCCCCAAGCGCGCCCGTCAGGAGCTCAACATCGTCCCCGTCGAACACGTCGACGAAGTCCTCGACCTGGCCCTGGCCGCCCTGCCCGACAAAACCCGCCAACTGCGCCGCCGCAAACGAGTCCCCGCCGAAACCGCCCAAAACGGCGAGCGCGCCCCGCAGCCGGCTGATGCATCATCCCCTCACGCACCCGCCGATGAAACCCACAACGGATCAGCCGCCATCAACCAACCGCAGCTTGCTGCTCTCATTCGCCGCCTCCCCTGACACCTCCTCCCCCCTCCGCCAACCTCCGCTCTCCACCCTCGCCATCCGCCCCTACGGATGGTAGGGGCGGATGGCGTCCGCCTCGCCCCACCCCACCCTTCACGCTGCTCGGCCGGTCGACCTTCCCATGCACCGCCAAAGAGCGTATAATCGTTGATAGTCGATTAGCCAGATATAAGGATATATCAAATGTCGAATATTCAAGAGCCGCGTAAACCCGCTCGGGACCGCCTCGCCATCGCAAGCTTCATCGGCAGCAGTGTACTGGCTGGCGGCAACGCCGTAGCCGTCAAGTTCAGCAACCAGGAGCTTCCTCCGCTGTGGGGAGCCAGCTTTCGATTCCTGCTTGCAGCGGGACTCCTTTTCGCCGTCCTGGCGATCATGCGGCTTCGCCTGCCGCGCGGCCGTGAGCTCGTTGGCGTCCTCATGTTTGGAGCTCTCAACTTCGGTGGCGCTTTCGCCCTCGGCTACTATGCCCTCGTTCACCTGGATGCTGGAGTCGTCGGCGCTCTTCTCGCGCTAACTCCGTTGGCTACGCTGCTCCTGGCAGTCGCCCAACGTCAAGAGCGGCTCAGGCTTAGCGCGGTGATCGGAGCTTTACTCGCCCTTGCGGGGGTCGCCTTGATCTCTGGCGCAACCCTTCAAGCCTCTGTCCCGCAGCTGGCGTTAGTAGCTGCGCTCGGAAGTGTGCTCTGTTTCGCACAGGCAGCGGTCATCGCGCGCTGGTTCCAGGCGCCGCACCCGCTCGTCGTCAACGCCGTCGGAATGGCCGCCGGCGTGGCAGTGCTGATCGTCGCCTCGCTGCTCGCAGGCGAGCACATCGCCTTGCCTCAG
>JAGUYW010000096.1 GCA_020061105.1 Anaerolineales bacterium
ATGACGGCATTGGCATGCGGACCCCCAATGACCTGGATTTAGCCCACCTGGTTTCCAACCAACACTATGGTTTGGCCGGCATGGTTGAGCGGGCAGCGCTGATTGGGGCGCACTTGCACATCGGCGCCAACCAACCGTCTGGGACGCGTGTGGAAGTGCGCTGGCAAGATCAGGAATTTTTCCAGAAACCTTGACAGTCTAGGAGATTTTGGTAGAATAACTAAGTCGTCAGTTAGGGTGCCCCCCTCACCCTGGCCGACGACATTTTTTTTTATCCCGATCATGATCACGATCTACGACGATACCCATCGCTACCATGACCCGCCCCACAATTTCGAGGATGGGCGGCTGGTCGAATCGGCCGAGCGCCCGCTGCGCGCCGCCGTGCTACTGCAAGCGCTGCAATCCAGCGGATTAGGGCCGGTTCTGCCGCGCCGTTCGTTTGGCGCCGAAGCCCTGGCAGCCGTGCACAGCCCGACTTACCTGGCTTACCTGGAGCACGCCTATGAAAATTGGGTGCAGGCGGGCGGCGACCCTGCTGCGGCGCTGCCGAGCACTTTTGCGGTGCGCTGGATGGACAATTATCAGCCTCACCCACTCTCCGACCCGGGCTATTACGCCTTCGATACCAGCGCCCCAATCGTGGCAGGCACCTACACCGCCGCTCGCGCCGCAATCGAAGTAGCTCTGACCGGCGCGGCCTGCTTGCGGGAACTGGATCGGGCTGCCTTGCCTGGCGCGCCGCAGGCAAGCCCATTGGGGGTCTATGCCCTGTGCCGCCCGCCTGGGCACCACGCCGGCAGCGACCTGATGGGCGGTTACTGCTATCTGAACAACGCTGCCATCGCGGCGCAACACCTGGTGCAATCCGGCGGGCGGGTCGCAATTTTGGATATCGACCTGCACCACGGCAACGGCACGCAGCAAATCTTCTACCACCGCCAGGAGGTCTTCTTCGTCTCGATTCACATCGACCCAGCTGCGCATTACCCGCATTTTTCCGGCTTTGCTCATGAAACCGGCGCCGGTCCCGGGCAGGGCTACAACCTGAACCTGCCGCTGCCCGCCGGAACGGGGAACGCCGCTTACCTGGCTGCGCTGCAGCACGCCCTGGCTGCTCTCCGCCAGTTCGCCCCGGCCTGGTTGGTGGTTTCGCTCGGTTTCGATACCTACAAGGAAGACCCGGTTGGCGGCTTTGCTTTGGATGGCGATATCTTCGCCCAGATCGGGCGCCGGGTTGCCGGGCTGGGGCTGCCCACCTTATTCGTGCAGGAAGGCGGCTACCATCTGCCCACCCTGGGGACGCACCTGCTGGATTGCCTGGGAGCCTTTCAGCAAGGCGCGCTGGCTTGAGGCGACCCCACTCGCTCAGAATTTTCCAGGTATTCAATAAAAAAAGCCCCGCCGTCCGGCGGGGCTAAAAATTTTACAAGGAGAAACGATTTAGTAGCGGTAGCGCATGTAAACGCCGCGCGGCAGGCGCAGGGCTCGCCAGGCCAGGCCGACTTTGACCTTGATCCATAATGAGGCAGTTTGGATGGTGAAATCACTCCAACGGATCCAAAACCAGGTGCAGGGGGCGGGTGCAAAGCCATGGCAGCGCTTGACCCACACATTGTTGGTGTATCCCATCCAGGCAACCACTTTTTCCTGGGTTGGCTCGCCAAAGTTGGGGGCAAGCCAGGCTTCGTCGTATTCCCAATCCAGGTTTTCGTCAATAATGCCATCGCCGCTCAGGTCGTTCCAGACATAGCGCAGCGGAAGCTTGCCGCATTGCACGAACTTGAGCTTGACCTGCCCGGTCATTACCAGACTGCCGGTGGTCATAATGCCGCCGCAGGCCCAGGTGGTGCGGCGATAGCTGTCGACCAGCACGGTGAAGTACTTGGTGGCGCCACGCGGGATGGCCAGGTAATAGAACGCCCCGGTGCCGCGGCCTTCCAGCTTCATATAAACAACATCCCCGGAGGCGTTGATCACTTGCAGGGTGACCAGTTTACCGGGTGGGTTAGCTGCTACCAGCGAAACTGCCAATAGGGCGACGATCAAAAGCAGGTTCAGTTTCTTCATCAGTTTTCTCCTGGAACGATCAAATTAATTTGTCGACAAATATTATAGGAATATTAATCGATTGGTTGACAACTGTCAAGAGTAAATCCAACCAAAACTCAACCTGTTGCTAAGATTGTCTTAACATTCAGGCCTGACAGGCAATCTTTTGGCAATCTTGAGGACAACCCGGATGTTGCAATCCTTCGATAGATGTATAATGGTATGGAAAATGGTTACACATTCGAAAATTGCCCTTGCATTGGATGATGGAATTCAGCAATTGGCCTGTGGCAATTGAATTGCGCCGCAGCAGGTGGAAAAGACAATAACGGAGGCGAAATGAATCGACAACTTATGAACCCAAGGATTATTTGGGCCATGCTGCGCATCCAGTGGCTCAAGCTCACTTCACGCTTCCCGCCGCTGCCTGGGGGGGTGCTGGATGAGCAGACGGCCTGGCTGAGAAAAGTTCAAGTGTTGCTCGGCGAACAAGCGCTGGCGCAAACGACGCCGCTCGAGGCGCGTGCCCGCTTTGACGATACGATGCGTGGGTTTGAGGCCGGGGGCGGTTTATTTGAAAAGGTTTATGAAGTCCGAGACCTGGCGATTCCTGGCCCAGCGGGTGAAATCCCGGCTCGTTTATACCTTCCGGATGCGCAGCCATCCCATCCATTGTTGATCTACTTTCATGGCGGCGGGTGGGTGATTGGCAGCTTGCTGACTGCCGATATTGTCGCCCGTTTCTTCTGCCGGCGGGGTGGTTTGGCGGTCCTTTCGGTAGATTATCGCCTGGCGCCCGAACATCCGTTTCCGGCAGCAGTGGAAGACTGCCTGTCTTCCGTGCGTTGGGCGGCTGAGAATGCCTCATCGCTGGCGGGCGATCCCCAGCGCTTGCTGGTAGGCGGCGACTCTGCCGGGGCTAACTTGAGCGCGGTGATCGCCCTGCTGGCGCGTGACGGCGGTCCCAGGCTGGCCGGCCAGGTGCTTTTATGCTCTGCCACAGACTGTGTCTCGTTGGATACGGGCTCGTACCAGACCTTTGGCGACGGAACTTACAGCTTGCCAAAAGCCGATATGGATTGGTTCATCGATCAGTATGCGCCGCCCCCGATCGACCGCCGCGACCCGCGCATTTCGCCCTTGCTGGCGGCTGACTTGAGCGGATTGCCCCCGGCGCTGGTCGCGACCGCTGAATTTGATGTACTGCGCGATGAGGGGGAGGCTTACGCACAGCGCTTACAAGAAGCCGGCGTGCCGGTAACCTTGCTGCGCGGCAACGGCATGATCCACGATTTCTTCTACCTGGTTGGGTTGATCCAGCGCGCTACGCAATATTTTGATGAGGTGGTTGCAGAAGTGCGTAAGATGGCTGGAGCCTGACAAACATTAACATTTGGCGAGTCCTATTGACAAGCCCAGATTAATGATGTATGATAATCGTGAGAGCGCTCCCATGAATTTGTGAGAAATACGCCTTATTTGCTCTTATATGCCGCGTAAACGACTTTTTTAAGCCAATACAGTGAGAGCGCTCCCACAAATGGTTTTCTATGAACTTAGAAACGATTGCCCGCCTGAGCGGCGTTTCCCGATCGACTGTTTCCCGTGTTATCAATAATTCACCGCGGGTTAGCGAAGATACTCGACGCAAAGTCCTGGATATTATTCAGCAGACCAACTTCCAACCCAATATCGCCGCTCGCAGCCTGGCCTCTGGCTGTACCCGCATCCTGGGCCTGGTTATCCCCACGGCAGTCTCCAACCTGTTCGTCGACCCCTACTTCCCCTTGCTGATTCAGGGCATTACAGCAGCCTGCAATGCCCGAGATTACTCTATGATGCTCTGGCTGGCAGACGCTGAGTACGAACGCCGTATGATGCGTCAAATCCTGTACAGCGGCTTGATCGATGGCGTTTTACTGGCCTCGATGCCTGAAAATGATCCCATGCTGGAAGCGTTGCGGGAAGCCAGGCGCCCCTTCGTGGTTCAGGGGCGCGACCCCCATCATTCGGATGTGGCTTATGTGGATGTCGACAACCTGGAAAGCTCGCGCCAGGCCACCTTGCACCTGGCGCGGTTGAGACACCGGCGCATCGCCCACATCACCGGGCCGCTGAACACAGCGGTTGGCAAGGATCGTCGCCGGGGTTATGAACAGGCCTTGCAATTGTCCGGGTTGAGTTATTCGCCCGCCCTGGTCGCCGAAGGCGATTTTAGTTATGAGGGAGGCTACCAGGCTATGTTGCGTCTCTTGCCGCACAATCCGGATGCCGTTTTCGTGGCCTCGGATACGATGGCACGCGGCGCCATGCGCGCCGTCATCGAGAACGGTCTGACAATTCCCGAAGATATCGCCATGGTCGGCTTTGATGATATGCCTTTCGCAGCCCAAATGGAGCCGCCGCTAACCACTGTGCGCCAGCCTGTGCTGCGTATGGGTTCAGTGGCGGCTGAGACCTTGATCGAATTGATCGAAAATCCCAACGCCAAACCGCTCGGAATTCGCCTGCCTACTGAGCTGGTGATCCGCGCTTCGTGTGGTTTTTCGCTGCGCGCAGGCGCAGCTGCCTGATGAGGAGGTGGAAATCGAATACAAGTGCAAGTTGCTAAACCCTTTGAATGTAAATACCCAATCCATATCCGATCCATTTTGCTAGGAGAGAAAAGGAGTAAAAGAATGTCTAAGAAATTGAACGTATTGATAAGCGCACTGTTTATCTTTTCGGTAATATTAACAGCTTGCGCGACCCCCACCCCCCAGACCATCACCGTGGTTGAAACCCAGGTGGTCACGGTCAAAGAGACCCAGGTGGTGACGGTCAAAGAGACCCAAATTGTTGCGGTCGTTCCTACCGCCGCGCCGCTCGACGCAGCTGCGGTAGCGGCTGCGCTGCCTCGCAATGAAACCCTGTACTTCAACGGTCAACAGTGGGGCCCGGTAGTTGGTTGGAATCCATATTCCTCCAGCAACAATAACGCCATGGCTATCTCACAGCAAGACAGCGCCCGCGTCACCATGTTCGAGACCCCCTACCTGTACAACATGTTGGATGGCAAGCAGTATCCCTTGCTGGCAGATGGCGACTACGCATGGAACGACGCCCGCACCGAGATCACCTTCAAGATCAAAGCGGCTGCTAAATGGAGCGATGGCACCCCGGTGACAGCGGAAGACTATGCCTACACCTGGGCGACCCATGTCAAGTACAACACCCCGACTGGCGCCGGCAATAAAGATTACATCGAAGACATCGTCGCGGTAGACGCTCAAACCGTCGTGATCAAGGCCAAACTGAATGCAGAAGGCAAAGCCGTCAATCCGCTGTTGGTTTCTGCTTTCGTTAGCACCAACTACGTCATCCAGAAAGCCTGGACAGAGATTCTGGAAGCCCGCGTGGGCGGCGACGCCACCGCGCTGCTGGCCGATCCGGCTGAAGACGTGGTTTACTCCGGCCCGTATCACAAATTCTACACCGACGACACCAAGGTTGTGATGGTGCGCGATGACAATTACTGGGGACAGGATGCCAGCATGTGGGGCAAACTGCCGGTTCCCAAGTACCTGGCGCACGCCATCTTCAAAGACAATGCCGCTGGTTTTGTGGCCTTGCAGGTCGGTCAGGTGGATGTCAGCCAGCAGTTCAACGCCAACATTCAAGACCTGTGGCTGAAGAACATGCTGCCCATCTCCACCTACCTGCCCGAAGCGCCCTACGGCATTGGCGCCAGCCTGCCGACTGCCTTCTTCAACCTGAAATCGCATGGTTTGGACCAGGTGGCGGTTCGCAAGGCGATTGCCATGGCAGTGGACTATGACACCATCATTTCCAACGCCATGACCAACCAATCGGCCACCTTCAACCAGGTACCGCGCTCGTTGATGAACCCGACCCCGGGTGAGCAGGCTCTGTACAACCACGAGGCTGTCAAGGACTTGCAGTGGGCTGGCAAGGATTACGAAGGCGCCAAGGCGCTTTTGGATGAAGCCGGGATCGTCGACACCGACGGCGACGGCTGGCGTGAATATGAAGGCAAAAAGCTCAGCTACGTCGCCACCTGCCCGAACGGCTGGTCTGACTGGCAGGCTGCTATCGAGGTAGTCGCCGCGGCCGGCAAAGAGATCGGCATCGACATTACCTCCAACTATCCTGAATGGTCGGTCTACCAGACCGTCGTCACCAAGTCTGACGCCCCGCTGGCCGAAGGCTATGACATCTTCATGATGTGGAGCGCTGGCGCTGGACCAACCATGCCTTGGGGCCGCATCCGCAACTTGCTCAGCTCCGAATTCGTTGGCATGGCCAGCAACTGGAACGGCAACTGGGGCCAGTACAGCAACCCCGAAGTGGACGCTTTGATCCAGGCTATCCCCGGCGAGACCGACGAAGCCAAGCTGATCGAAATGTACACCGAACTGGTCAGGATTTACCTGACTGAGATTCCTTCCTTTACACTGATGTACCGCCCGCAATCCTTCCACGCGGTCAACGAGACCATCTGGACCAACTTCCCGCACCAGGATGATGGCACCAACCCGCCCGTCCCGCCGCTCAACCTGACTGACGGCTGGAGCATCGCCGGGTTGTACAACCTGATGCTGACCACTCCGTAATCCGGTATTCAAAAACAGCCATGTTCCGCACCCCGGAACATGGCTGTTTCTTATCATTAATGGGGTGAGAGGAGGTGGCTGCTTGAAAGGATACTGGAAGTATTTCCTGAACAAGTTTGGTTGGTTCTTGATCACCTTTGTTTGTGCATTCCTGTTAAATTTCACCCTGCCTAGATTGATGCCTGGGGACCCCGTGGCGGCAATCGTATCCCGACTTGCTCAGGGCATGAGCGATGCAACCGGTGTGCAGGCTATCTACCAACAATATGCTGACCTGTTCGCCACCAACCAACCGATGCACGAACAATTTTTTATTTACATCAGGAATGTCGCTCGGGGTGATTTTGGCTTTTCGTTCAGCCAATATCCCCGAACGGTGGCACAAGTGATCAAAGGTTCGATCGTCTGGACCTTGGCATTGCAGTTTCCAGCCATCATCGTCGGCTGGCTGATCGGCAACACCTTAGGAGCGCTGGCGGCATATCTCAAAGGCGGCTTTGATAAAGTTTTGATGCCGATCAGCATTTTTATCAGCAATTTTCCCGCCTTTGGCATGGCGGTTATTTTGATGGTCGTTTTTGGAGTTTACCTGCAATGGTTTCCGACCTCGGGGGGCTACGGGTTTGATCTGATTCCCACCTTGAGCTGGAATTTCATCTGGTCGGTGATCGTCCATTACCAACTGCCGTTCTGGTCGATTGTCTTGATTGCCATCGGCGGGCAGGCGATTGGCATGCGTTCGATGGCGATCTATGAATTGAACGCCGATTATGTAAAATACAGCCGTTTCCTGGGCATCAAAGATCGCAAGATTATCGGTTATGTGTTTCGCAACGCCATGCTGCCGCAGATCACCGGCCTGGCGTTGTCCGTCGGTACCATGGTGGGTGGAGCGCTGGTGGCAGAAATCATTTTCAGCTACCCGGGGCTTGGTTTCACACTCCTGACCGCCGTGAGGGGACAGGATTATCCATTGATCTCGGCTGCTACCTTGATCATCACGATCATGGTGCTGAGCGCCAATTTCTTGATCGAAATCCTATATGGTTTTATTGACCCGCGCATTAAAGCAGCCCAGGCCGATTAGGGGAGGTGCTACGATGAGTTACTTACTACAGCAAGCCTTTCGCTCCGGCAAATTTGTCTTTGGCTTCTCCATTTTTGCTACCATCCTGTTGATTGTATTTATTTATCCGCTGGTGATACCCGATCCACCTTTGGAGATCATCGGACAGGGCACATTCTTCGAACCTGGCATCTATGTCAATGTCTATGACAGCATTCGTGCGCCCACTTACATCTTAAATTTAAGAGGCGCAGCAGCCAACCGCATTGCCAGCCGCTTAAACCAGGCCGACCGCCTGGCAATGAAGGAATGGCTGATGGCAGGCGGGGGCATTGCCGAAGATGAGATCGACATCGAAGATACCGCCCTACTGCTGGGGTTGTGGGTGAACCATTACTCTCCCACTAAGAATGTCCCCGGCATGACAAACGCCCGGCGCAATTATTTCGCCCGTCTCGACATCTCGCTGCGAGGGCTGCTTTCGACTGAGGGAGTGAGCGTGGCAGTAAAAAATCCTGACACCGGCGTACTCGAAGAAACCAGTTTCATTGCTCAATCTGATTACGCCAATATCAACCAGGTTGCCAATGTGCGCGTGCTGCCGTTGGGAACTGATAACTTTGGTAGAGACATGTTGACACAACTGGTGGCAGCCACCCGCGTCTCTCTAATAATCGGCTTCATCGCCGGGCTGCTCGCAACCCTGATCGGGCTGGCCCTGGGATTGCTGGGCGGATATATAGGCGGCATCGTCGATGACGTGATCATGTTCATCACGAACCTCTTCATTGTGATCCCCAGTTTTGTGTTGTTGATCTTGATTTCATTCAGCATCGGGCAAGAAAAGCGCGGCGCGATCACCGTCGCCCTGGTGATCGGGTTGACCTCCTGGGTGTGGACGGCCAGGGCTGTGCGGTCGCAGGTCATTTCGTTGCGCAACCGCGACCACGTTAATCTTTCGAAACTTTCCGGGCATTCGATCGGGTACATTATCGTCTCCGATATCTTTCCATACATCGCATCGTATGTGGTCATGGCGTTCATCTTGCAAATTTCGTCAGGCATCCTGGCGGAAGCCGGGTTGTCGATCCTGGGGTTAGGGCCAAGAACGACCGAGTTTCCCACCCTGGGCTTGATGATGAACTGGGCGATGATCTACCAGGCGCAAATCCTGGGGAAATGGTGGGCCTATTTACCGGTGCTGATCATCATCGCCCTGATTACATTCTCGATGAATTTGATGAATACCGGTCTGGACCAGATATTCAACCCGGCTTTGAGAGAGTAGGTGATTGAGATGGCAAACGTGATGTTAGAAGTTAAGGAACTGACCACCAAGTATGTCACCCGCTTCAAGGAAGATGTTTACGCGGTCGATCACGTCTCTCTGACATTAGAAGAAGGCAAATCATTGGGGATTGCCGGGGAATCTGGCTGTGGAAAATCGACCCTGGCGCTCAGCCTGATGGGTTACTACTTCCCGCCCTTGCACTATATGAGCGGCGAGATCATCATCAATGGGCGCAATATCACGAAGATGAAGCCGGACGACGTTCGCAAATCGATCCTGGGAACGGAGATTGCTTATATTCCGCAATCGGCCATGAACGCCCTCAACCCGACGCGAAAAATCATCCACTTCATAGAGGATGTGATCCTGGCGCATGATCTCTACATCAACAAGAAAGAAATTTACGAGCGCGCCCGGACATTGTTTGAAACCCTGGGGCTTCCGCCGGAGGTGCTGGAAAAATACCCGGTTGAACTTTCGGGCGGCATGAAACAGCGCACGGTCATCGCCATTTCGGTGCTGCTGCTGCCCAAGGTGCTGATTGCGGACGAACCCTCCTCGGCGCTGGATGTCACATCGCAGAAGATGGTGATCAAGATGCTGCGCCACCTGATGGAAGTCGGCCTGATTAGCTCGATGATCTTCATCACCCATGAGCTGCCGCTGCTTTATAATGTTACCGACGATATTATGGTGATGTACGCCGGGCAGATCGTGGAAAAGGCCAGCGCCAAAGACGCCGTTTTCGACCCGCTGCATCCCTACGCCAAAGGCTTGATGGGCTCGATCATCGTACCCGAAGAAGGGCTGCGCGATGTCAAGCTGGCAGCGATCCCTGGGACGCCGCCCAATCTCAAAAATCCGCCTTTGGGTTGCCGCTTTGCAGAACGCTGCAAATATGTGCGCCCGGAATGCCGGGGTGTAGCGGTTGGTCTGCAAAACTTGACGGGTGGGCGGACTTATCGCTGCATCTTGTCGGAGGGAGAGCTGCGGGAGGCTTATAAACATGAAAAGGAAAAGTAATAATGTCTGTCTGAAGGCCGAAGGGCTGACCAAAGTATTTGGATTCGGCCGCCGCAAAACCCTGGCCGTTGATCAGGTTGATCTAACGCTCTACGAAGGCGAAGTGATCTCGATCGTGGGGGAATCGGGCAGCGGGAAAACCACTCTGGCTAAGATGCTTTTGGGGTTGATCAGCGTTACCGAAGGTGAGATCTATTTCAAAGGCCAAAAGCGCGATATCAGCACCCATCGCAAGAAAAAAGAATACTGGAAAAATATCCAGGCCATCTTTCAGGATCCGTTTTCTTCATATAATATCTTTCGCAAGATCGATGCGGTGCTGTTAGATTGTATTCACATGAAGGGCGGGAAAAGGCTTCCCCATGACAAGAAGGTAGCCATGATGGCGGAAGCGTGCAGCTTTGTCAATTTGAAGTTCGAAGAATTGACCAACAAGTACCCCTTCGAGCTGTCCGGCGGGCAGATGCAGCGCTTAATGATCGCCCGCATCTTCTTGCTGAAGCCCACCATCTTGCTAGCCGACGAACCGACATCGATGATCGACGCCTGCTCTCGAGCCACCATCTTGGATATGTTGATGAAATTGCGCGATGAAATTGGCATGACGGTGATTTTTATTACCCACGATATTGGGCTGGCGTATTACGTTTCGGACAAAGTGTATATCATGGAGAAGGGCAAATTTGTCGAAAGCGGCACTGCCGATCAAGTGATCCTGAATCCGACCCAGCCTTACACCCAGCGCCTGCTCAGCGATGTCCCGAAGATTTATGAGGAATGGGATCTGTCCACTGTGTGATCCAGGCGCGCTCACAAATATGAAAACAATACAGGTAGGATGCATCGAAGCATGCTGCATTTCGATGCCTTGTATTTAGCATGCACCACGAACGATTGATCAGTAAAGACAGGAAGAATTGAGTTCCCCTATGAAAACACAATCTTTGACAGGCGCCTGGCAGTTTCGCCAGGCAGGCACAGAAGAATGGCTGCCCGCCAGCGTTCCGGGCGGCGTGCATACCGATTTGCTGGCCTTAGGGCGCATCCCCGACCCATTCGTGGGCGACAACGAAAGGCGGGTGAGTTGGGTGGCCGAGGCAGATTGGGAATATCGCTATCAATTCGAGGCGACTCCCGAATTACTCAACCAGGCTCACATTGCGCTGGTTTGCGATGGGCTGGACACGCTGGCCACAGTTCACCTGAACGGCCAGCTACTCGGCCAGGCGGCCAACATGTTCCGGCAGTACCGCTGGCAGGTCAAGCCTTCCATCCGAGCCGGAGAGAATGAGCTGCTGGTTCACTTTGCTTCTGCCGTGCAATTTGCAGCACAGCAGCAAGCCAAACGCCCCATGATGGGCGTTTCGCAGGCCATCCCCGGCGGCCCGCACCTGCGCAAAGCGCCCTGCCAGTTCGGCTGGGATTGGGGGCCACAGTTGCCGCCGGTTGGAATCTGGAAAGATATTCGCCTGGAAAGCTACGAAGCCGCGCGCCTGGCGGAGGTGCACTTACGGCAGAAGCATGAAGATAAGCGGGTCGAAGTCCAGGCCTGGCTCGATGTCGAAGGCAAGCAGGCGGGGCTTTCAGCTCGTATGCAGATCGAGGCGCCTGATGGCCACACGATGATCGCTACCCAGAAGCTATCCTCGAAAGAACAAAACAAGTTGCTGATCGAGATCGACGATCCACAGTTGTGGTGGCCGAACGGCCTGGGGAAGCAGCCGCTCTACCAGGTTCGGGTCGAACTCGTGCGCGACGACCAAATCCTGGATGCAAAAGATTTCCAGCTCGGACTGCGCACCATCGAACTTCGCCAGCAGCCTGATGAGTGGGGGCGCTCTTTCACCTTCGTCGTCAACGGCCAAGCGATCTTTGCCAAGGGCGCCAACTGGATTCCGGCCGATTCTTTTCCGACCCGTATTTCCGACGCCCAACTGGAAGAGTTGATCCGCGCCGCTGCCCAGACGCACCAGAATATGCTGCGGGTGTGGGGCGGCGGGTTCTACGAAGAAGAACGCTTTTACGATCTTTGCGACCGTTATGGCATCCTGGTCTGGCAAGATTTCATCTTCTCGTGCAGCATCTACCCCTTGGACGATCCGGACTTTCTGGAGAATGTGCGCATCGAAGTGATCGAGAATGTGCGCCGTTTGCGGCATCGCGCCAGCCTGGCTTTATGGTGCGGCAACAACGAAATGGAGCAAGGCTGGGCTGAGTGGGGTTGGGGCTCGATGCTCGATTTTCAGGAGCTTAAGGCGGCCTACCAGCGCTTTTTCCATCAAAAACTGCCGGAATGGTGCACAACGGAAGACCCCGATCACGATTATTGGCCCAGTTCGCCATCTTCAGACACGCCCTTCGAAAATCCCAACGGTCAGGTGCAGGGCGACGCCCATTACTGGGATGTCTGGCATGGTCGCAAACCGTTTACGGCCTATCGCAACCAGTTTCCGCGCTTCATGAGCGAATTTGGTTTCCAGGCCTTGCCGCCGCTGGCGACTATCCGCACCTATGCCGAAGAAGCCGAATGGAACATGACCTCCTACATTATGGAGCAGCATCAGAAGAACGCCAGCGGCAATGCCTTGATGGTGGCGCAGATGCTGGATACCTTCCGCCTTCCCAAGGATTTCGATTCCCTGGTTTATCTCAGCCTGGTACTGCAAGCGGAGGGCATTCGTTACGGCGTCGAACACTGGCGGCGGCATCCGCAGCACACCTCCGGCACCTTGTACTGGCAGCTCAACGACTGCTGGCCGGTGGCGTCCTGGTCGAGCCTGGATTATTTTGGGCGCTGGAAAGCCCTGCACTATGCGGCCCGCCGTTTCTACGCCCCGTTGCTGTTATCGATCGAAGACGGCCCAACCAAACAACGCGTCTTCGTGACCAACGATTCAACAGCCGCCTGGGAGGGCTCGGTGCGCTGGTCGCTCGAAACGCTGGAGGGCCAGGCCCTGGATGGGGGCGAGCAGGCGGTTAAAGCCGCGCCATTCGAAGTGATTCGTGTTGTCAGCCTCGACTTTTCCAGCCGCCTGAACGACGACCTGCGCCGGGATCTGGTTTTCGTAGCCGAACTCTGGCAGGGCGAGCAACTCCTGGCCAGGCAGACGGCCTATTTCTTACCCACCAAACACCTCAAGCTGGTCGAACCGCAGATTACCGCCCAACTGCAGATCGAAGACGGCGTCATCTACATCGAATTGATCAGCAGCTCGTTGGCGCGCCTGGTGGAGTGCGCCTTCGCAGGGGCAGATGTTGTTTTCAGCGACAATTATTTTGACCTGCCTGCCAACCGCCCGGCCATCATTACCGCGCCGCTGCCTGCCGGATGGAGGTTGTTCCAGGCCCAGGCGGCTTTCAATGTGCGCTCGATTTACAATTCATACGCATACAGCGCCGAAAATTGACGCGCAGCGCATCAGAAAATTTTAGGAGCCAGGTATGACTGACAAAATCCAAACTATTCTTGCGGAGATGACTCTCGAGGAAAAAGCCGCCCTATGCACCGGCGCCGGTCCGTGGACATCTGTACCCATCGAACGCCTGGGCGTGCCCGAATTGACCGTTTCCGACGGGCCGCATGGGGTGCGGCGGGCAATCGATGCGCATGCCATCGTCACCGAGAGTGTGCCCGCCACCTGCTTCCCGACCGCTTCTTGTCTTGCTTCCACCTGGGATATCGATTTGTTGCACAAAATGGGTGTGGCGCTGGCTGAGGAGTGTATTGCCCTGAACGTGGACGTTATCCTCGGCCCGGGCGTCAACATGAAGCGTTCGCCGTTGGGAGGCCGCAACTTCGAATATTTCTCTGAAGATCCCTTCCTGGCGGGTGAGCTGGCCGCCAGCATGATCGACGGCGTGCAGAGCAAAGGGGTGGGCACATCGCTCAAGCATTACGCCGCCAACAACCAGGAATACCAGCGCTTTTCGATCAGCGCCGAAATCGACGAGCGCACGCTGCGCGAAATCTACCTGCCGGCCTTCGAGAAAGCCGTCAAGCAGTCCAAACCCTGGACGGTGATGTGTTCGTATAACAAGCTGAACGGCGTTTTCGCTTCCGAGCACTCCTACCTGTTGAACGACATTCTCAAGAACGAATGGGGTTTCGAGGGGCTGGTGGTCTCCGATTGGGGCGCGGTGCGCGATCGCGTGGCGGCTCTCAAGGGCGGGTTGGATTGGGAAATGCCCGGCCCGCGCCAGCAGCGCGTCCAGGCGGTGGTCGAGGCGGTGCGTTCGGGTGAGCTGGAGCAGTCTGTTTTGGATGAGTCGGTGCGCCGCATTTTGCGCATACTATTCATGGCCCAGGAAACGCCTAAAAACGGAAGCTTCGATATCGACGCCCACCATCAACTGGCGCGCAAGATTGCCAGTGAAGGCATGGTGCTGCTGAAAAATAACGGCCTGCTGCCCTTGGGAGGCCAGCCGCGCATCGCTGTAATCGGCCGCGCCGCCAAAGAGGCCCACTTCCAGGGCGGCGGCAGTTCGCATATCAACCCGACCCAGGTATCTGCGCCGTTCGATGAAATCCAGGCCCTGGCCGAGACTACCGAACTGACTTATGCCGAAGGTTACCCGGCCGATAACTCCTTCAACCAGGAGTTGATTGACCAGGCCGTGCGCCTGGCGCAAGCCGCCCAGGTCGCCATCCTGGTGATCGCTCTGCCATCCTTCAAGGAATCCGAAGGCTACGACCGGCGCGACCTCGACCTGACCGACCAGCAGATCGCCCTGATCCAGGCGGTTGGCAGGGCCCAGCCGAACACGGTGGTGGCGCTCAACAACGGCGCGCCGCTTGCCATGAGCGCCTGGATCGAGGATGTGGCTGCCGTGTTGGAAGGCTGGATGATGGGGCAGGCTGGCGGCGGCGCCATTGCCGATATTTTGTTTGGCAAGGTGAACCCGAGCGGCAAACTGGCTGAAACCTTCCCGCTTAAGCTAACCGATACCCCGGCTCACATTAACTGGCCCGGCGATGCTGGCAAGGTGCATTACGGCGAAGGCCTGTACATCGGCTACCGTTACTATGACGCCCGAGAAATGCCTGTGCTGTTCCCCTTCGGCTATGGGCTGAGCTACACCAGCTTTGCCTACAGCAATCCTCGCCTATCGGCCAGCAAATTCAAGGATGTCGACGGAGTGGTTGTTACGGTGGATGTGACCAATGCAGGCCAGGTCGCCGGCAAGGAAATCGTGCAAGTCTATGTTCATGATCGCCAATCCACCCTGGCGCGTCCCCCGAAGGAGTTGAAGGGCTTCGCCAAGCTCGAACTGCAGCCCGGAGAGACTAAATCCGTTTCGATCAAGCTCGATTTGCGCGCCTTTGCCTATTACCACCCGGAACACAAACAGTGGGTGACCGAAGACGGCGAGTTCGAGATCTTGATTGGCGCTTCGGCAGCCGATATTCGCGGCCGTGTAACCGCAACGCTCGAATCGACCCTCAACCTGCCGTGCATCCTCGATAAAGAGTCCACCATCCGGGAATGGATGGCTGACCGGCGTGGGAAAGTCGCCCTGGGGCCGTTATACGAGCAGATCGAGTCACAAAGCCGCAAGACCTTCGGCGGCGGCGACGAACGCTATGGCAATGAAAGCGCCATTGGCATGGATATCATGGAAATGATCAACGATATGCCCTTGTACAGTGTGTTGATGTTCCAACCCGAGGCCATGCCGATGAGCCCGGACGAGGTTGTAGATTTCCTGCTCCAGCAAGCTTACAGCATCGAATAAAAAAGCTTATGCGCTACGGATCTTTTGACGACCAAAACAAAGAATACGTCATCACGCGCCCCGATACGCCCCTGCCGTGGATCAACTACCTGGGCAGCGAAGCCTATTTCGGGATCATCTCCAACACCGCCGGCGGCTACTCCTTCTACAAAGATGCCCGCTTGCGGCGCATTACTCGCTACCGCTACAATAACGCTCCCCTCGATATGGGGGGGCGTTATCTCTATCTCCACGATCACCAGAGCGAGGCGGGGAACGCAGCGCGCTGCTGGTCGCCCACCTGGCAGCCCACGCAAACGGAATTGGGTGACTACATCTGCCGTCACGGGCTGGGCTACACGGTGATTGCATCCACCTATGCCGGCATACGGGCCGAGACGCTTTACTTCGTCCCGCTGGGTGAAAGCCTGGAAATCTGGCAGCTAACCCTGACCAACCAGCGCCAGGCGACAGCCGATCTGTCGGTCTTTTCGGCGGTCGAATTCTGCCTATGGGATGCCTGGGACGACGCTACCAACTTCCAGCGCAACTTCTCCACCGGTGAGGTGGAAGTGGAAGATGCCGTGATCTATCACAAGACCGAATACCGCGAACGGCGCGATCACTTCGCCTATTTCGCCTGTTCTGGCACGTTAAGCGGTTTCGACACCCAACGCGAGGCTTTTCTCGGCCCGTACCGGGGTTGGGATCGCCCGCTGGCAGTGCAGCGCGGCGCGGCCGGCAATTCGATCGCTCACGGCTGGCAGCCGGTCGGCAGTCACCAGGTGCGCCTGCAGCTGGCGCCCGGAGAACGCCAGACGGTCATTTTTATCCTGGGTTACCACGAAAACCCGCCGGATGAAAAATTCGACCCGCCCGGTTCGGAGATTGTCAACAAAAGCGATGTGCGCCCCTTGATCCAGCGTTACAGCCAGTCGGAGAATGTGACTGTAGCCTTCGAAGCCTTACGCCAGGACTGGCAGCGCCTGCTGGAGAACTTCCAGGTGCACACGCCCGACCAGCATACCGATCGCATGGTCAATATCTGGAACGCCTACCAGTGCATGGTGACCTTCAACCTGTCGCGTTCGGCTTCGCTGTTCGAGTCGGGGGTGGGGCGCGGGATGGGTTTTCGCGACTCGAACCAGGATTTGCTCGGCTTTGTGCATATGATCCCCGAGCGCGCCCGCCAGCGCCTGCTCGACCTGGCGGCTACCCAGCTTCCCGACGGCGGCGCCTATCACCAGTACCAGCCCTTGACCAAGCGCGGCAATAACGACGTGGGCAGCAATTTCAACGACGATCCGCTGTGGCTGGTGCTGGCTGTGACGGCTTACTTGCGCGAGAGCGGCGATTGGAGCATCCTGGATGAAAGCACGCCCTACGATAACCGCCCTGAGCTGGCTGCCCCGCTCTACGACCACCTGCAGCGCAGCATCCAATACACCCTCGCACGCCTGGGGCCGCACGGCCTGCCCTTGATCGGGCGCGCCGATTGGAACGACTGCCTGAACCTGAACTGCTTCTCCGATACGCCGGGGCAATCCTTCCAGACCACCACCAACAAAGAAGGCCAAGTGGCCGAATCGGTTTTCATTGGCGGGTTGTTTACCCTGGCGGCGCGCCAGATGAGCGAACTGGCTGACAAGTTAGGCCGGGAGGATGAAGCGGCGCGCTACGCCGGGTTGGCTGAGCAGATGAGCCGGGTGGTCGAGCAGCACGGCTGGGATGGCGCCTGGTTCCGTCGCGCCTACGATGATTTTGGACGCCCGGTCGGCTCGCAGGAATGTGAAGAAGGGCAGATTTTCATCGAGCCGCAAGGCATGTGCGCCCTGGCCGGCATCGGCCTGCAGAACGGCATGGCGCGCCAGGCCCTGGACTCGGTGCACGCCCGCCTGGCGAGCGAGCACGGCATCGTCCTGCAGCAACCCGCCTTCACGCGCTATGCCTTGCACCTGGGCGAAATCTCCAGCTACCCGCCCGGTTACAAAGAAAACGCCGGCGTCTTTTGCCACACCAACCCGTGGATCATGATCGCCGAGGCCATCCTGGGCAACGGCCAGCAGGCTTTTGCGGATTATGCCCGCATCAACCCCTCGCAGCGGGAGGCGATTTCTGAAATTCACCGCTGCGAACCGTATGTCTACGCTCAAATGATCGCCGGCAAAGACGCCCCCACGCATGGCGAAGCCAAGAACTCCTGGCTGACCGGCACGGCGGCCTGGAATTTCGTCGCCATCAGCCAGTACATCCTGGGCATCCGGCCCACCTACGATGGCCTGGAGATTACCCCGGTGCTGCCGCCCGCCTGGCCGGGTTTCAGCGCCCGGCGGCGCTACCGCGGCGTGCTGTACGAGATCCAGGTCGAACGCCGCGGCCCCGGCAACCGCCCTAGCCTGGAGGTGGATGGGCAGGCGATCGAGGGAACGGTGGTTCCCCTGCCGCCTGCCGGGCAGAGCCAGGTAGCTGTGCGTGTATTTTTAGATTGATATATCTGGGAGGGTTAAGCGAGGTTATTGCAGCGAGTGTTGGAAAAAGGGGGATAACAAGGCTATCGTTTGGATCGCTGGCGTTCGATTTCTTCCAGAGCCTGCTCAAATGGGATTGGTGTTTCACCGGATGCCTGGGCTTCGTCGTAAGCGCGGATCGAATCCAACTCCTCGAGTTCATCCAGAATCAGGCGATAATCTTCAATGTTGAGCAAAACTCCGATGCGATTATCATTCTCGTCAACCAGGTACCGTTCTTTTATCGATAACATCCAGCATTTCTCCTGTTGGTTGTAGGCCGTTAAGGTTTTAACCTTTCCACCAGATGGTCGTAAAATCGCTCCAGGTCGCGCCAGCGCAGGGCAGCCAGAACTTCGTCGCCGGTTGGGTCAGGGATGGTCAGCCCATCCCCGGTAATGCGCAGGCGAATGCGTTCCATTTCGAGCAGTTCAGAACTGTAAGCCAGGTAAACCGCTACGGTATCGAACAAGACCGATGATCGGGTCGTCTCAAAATCGACTGTCATCCAGGTCACCAGTTTGGACCAGATTCGAACGTTTTCGATCAGCGCCTGGAGGGTGGGGTTTTTCGAGCGATAGACGCGCTGGTAGCGCTCGCCGTCCAGCACCACCAGGCCGCAGGTATCCAAGGGCGTGATGATTTTCTCCAGCCAGGGGGCGGCAAATATCTTGCGCGCCGCCGGAATATCATAGCGCACATTCGATTCCGGCGCAGCCCCTGGCTGGCCGTGGTAACCAAGATGTACACTGCCGTGCATGCCCACGAAGCGGCACTTCGCAGCAATGCGCGGCTCGAGCTCCAGGGCGCGGGCGATGTTGGCGGCCACCGCAATCGAAATCACCGTCACCGGTTCGGGCGAGGCCAGGATGACATCCACCATGGCCTGCGCGCCATCTTCCAGGATCTGGCCGGGATAGCTGCCCACGTCGAGGCCCTCCAGCCAGGGCTGCTGGAATTTTTGCGTTCCTTCTGGATCAACTAAACCGGTCGCAATCGGGATGTCGCTTCGCCCGGCAATTTGCAAGAATTTGGCCGCCAGGTGGGCGCGGTACAGGGTATCGCCGCTGGTGGTCACAACCAGGCGCAAATCGAGTTCCGGGCAGTTGAGCAGCATCGCCAATGCCCAGGTATCGTCGATGTCGGAGCCGATGTCGGTATCGAGAATGACGGGGATTTTGCTGATTTTCGTGTTCATACCTGTAGATTATAAAACCTTTTGATCAGGGAGGCGACGCCAGTTGTTTGTTCGAAATAAATATGATGTATAATATTGATGTAATTTAGATGATCTATGGAGGTACACATGATTCGCACACAAATTTTGCTTGATCCCGAACAACATCGCACATTGAGTGAAATTGCCAGGCGCGAAAATCGCAGCCTTTCAAATCTCATTCGAGAAATGCTGGATATTCAGATTGCAGAACAAAAGCAACAAGCGTTAAGAGCAGCGGCCGCGGCGTTATTGTCCGACTACCAGAGCGATCATGAACTTACAGCTTTCCATGCATT
Organism: Anaerolineales bacterium; assembly: GCA_020061105.1. Taxonomy (GTDB): domain Bacteria; phylum Chloroflexota; class Anaerolineae; order Anaerolineales; family UBA4823; genus JAGUYW01. The sequence continues at coordinate 19,780 of JAGUYW010000096.1, forward strand.
GGATGGAGAGGATTTCCATGTATAAGGGGGAGATTTGGTTGATCAATCTTGATCCAACCGTCGGCGCTGAAATTCGTAAAACGCGCCCGGCGGTGATCGTCAGCGAAGACGCGATTGGGATTTTGCCTTTGCGGGTGATTGTTCCGCTCAGTGATTGGAAAGACCGGTATGCAGTTGCGCCGTGGATGGTGCAAGTTTTACCCAGTTCGGTGAACGGATTGGAGAAGCCGTCTGCAGCCGATGCTTTTCAAATCCGGTCAGTTTCACAGGATCGTTTTATCCGCCGGATTGGAAAATTAACGGACGCATATCTACAAAGCATTTTGAATTCCATATGTATCGTGATCGGCGCAGCATGAGGCATCTAACAGATAGACCCTGAAGATGTCAAAATCTTGAAGAACTCTTTCATTCATACCGCCCCGCATCCACCGGCAGATCCAGATTGCGGATGAACTCGCGCCCCAGGCTGGCGATGGCTTCTCCGCCGCCGCTGTAAGTTACGCCTGGGTCGAAGCGCAGTTCCAGGCGCTGGCCGTTGGCGTAGACGATGGTGAAGCTCTCTGTGTCGCCGCCATCCGGCGGATCGTCTGGCTCGATGCGACGGATATGGCTGGTATCGATGGCGGCTAGCTGGGTGAAGAAAGCCTCCAGGCGCTCTGTTGGCAAGGCAATTTCCCATTGACCGCCGTTCACCTGGCTGTCAGGCGTTCTGCCGTTGCGGGTCAGAACTGCGCCATTGCGGGTGATCACGATTTGCTCGTACCATTGCAGCCCGGGCAGGATCGAACCGGATTGGGAGGTGTAGATGAACTCAGTGACTTCGTGCATGGGTGGGCTCTTTACGCATCCGGTCAGGGTGGTGGTGAAAAGAAGAGGGCAGGTGAAAAACAGCCTGGGGTTTCGTATCATATACAACGTCACCGCCGCCGAGATCACGAAATATTACTTCGCCGGCGGCGTGCGCCTGGCGATGCAGCACAGGTTGGAGGAGCATGGGTATTGTGGATAAGCCAATTGAACAATGATTAACTTGTTATGTGAAAGTATATTGTGAAGCCGGCCAGTTGGAGTTGGTTTCGTCAACCATCTTGGCTTTTGAAACCGGCCGGACGCCCGATCCTGTCCGGCGTGAATATGGTTGGATGGTTCTTACAAAAGCCAGCCACTTTATTGATCTGAAGGTTGGAATTGAGCAGCGCGCCAGAATACTGCTTGCGCACGGCATTGCCCCGCTTGATGCCCTGCATCTTGCAAGTGCGGAGGCAGCTGAAGCTGGCTACTTTTGCACTTGTGATGATAAACTATTAGCAAAAGCAAAAAAACTAGCTGATTTACTCATCAGAGTCTTATCACCGATTGAATTGATTGAAGAGGTAGAAAAATGATCGCAGTAAAGCCTTTAGCCGAAATCAACCGTGAAGCGATCCGGATTCTGATCAAAGAAATCGGCATTGCAGATACGTTGCGTTTCATAGGCCAGTTTACTACCGGTTATGGTAATTATACGGAAGAGCGTCAGCAACTCTTTGCAGGTCAAAGCCTGGACGATATCCTGGTAGAGATGAAGCGTGAGAACCCCACGTCGGAATAAAGAGGACTCCAAACTCAATCAACAGGGCTGCCGATTTGGTGAGATGACGATCAGGGCGGTGTCGCTTTCTGCTCAGGCTGCGCAGGAGGCTTTCAGAAATGGCAGTATGGCTCAGCGAATAGTGGAAGTGAGGTATTTGCCGATATGTTCTTGGGCTGGGTATTTGGAGCTTGGGATGATCCTTTAGTATCCGATTTAGCATCAGCCCGTCAGGCATACATGAAAGCATGTATGAATGCCTGGTTGTACAGCCTGTTTTCTAAGTAATAACAGTAAATTACCTTTGCTTTTCGATTACCAAATGTATTGATGCAAATCATGGACGTTATGAAGAGACTTCAAAAATACTATCATATCAGGTTTATTCTTGGGATCGCGCTATTCGTCTCAGCGTGTGTGCCAACCACCTTTTTCAATCCAATATCCAACTCGGTTGTAACCCCAACAATTACTATGGATATTAAAACTGATACACCAGTCCCTTCTAAACCACCATCATTCACAGCAACAAATGCCTTGCCTGCAAGGGAAACTAAAACCCAACGCGCCACTTCTGATCGCACTGCTTTACCTGTTGTTACGCTTGGTGACACGCTGACATGGACACCAAGATCAACTCTTTCAGGTAGCCAGGCGCAAGCATTTGTAATTGAATTACTTAGAACGAATGGGAATTGTAATTTACCATGCTGGTGGGGAATATCTCCTGGAAAGACGCCTTGGGGTGAAGCAGAAGCATACTTAGCTACCTTCGCATCATCAGTAATCGCAATGGGTACCAGGGCTGAAAAATCATACTATCTAGTAAAATTTGATAATCTGCCTGAGAATATTTCTAAAGGTACAATTGCTGCGTCCATCGTTGCATGGAATAGCGTTGTAGAAGAAATTCAAGTGGATATTTACTATCCTTTGACTGAGATATTAGCCAATTATGGTGAACCGGATGAGATATGGGTATATGTGGAAGGCTTTACGATTATGGGGTATAAACCGTTCTTTGTCATCGCACTATTTTACGCCAGACAGGGGATCTTAACAGTTTATGAAGGTTCTGCTGAAGCAGAGAGAATTGTCCAGATCTGTCCAGATAGAATCCCCAGTGTTGAACATAGGTGGTATTTTTGGAATCCCGAACAAAGAATGACTTTCAAAGGAGCCGGTAAGAAAGTGCTTCTAGAAGTAAAAGACTATCGCCTATTAGAAGATGCGGCCGGAATGGATGTACAAACATTCTATGAGACTTACAAAGATCCTGTAAATGCACAGCAGTGTTTTGGTGTAGAAGACCCCAATTATCCCAAATGATAGACGAACCATCTGGAGACCAGCCTGTTCGGCTTCCAATAGTTTGATATTATATTTCGCAAATTTGTTTATTTTTGACCCTCTGCTCAATCAAACGTGGCAGGTACCTTAACATCTTCCATAATCCTCAGCAATTCTGAGAAAGCCCGTATGCTGTTGCAAAGCTACATCAATGGGAAACTTTATGTAAGTACCGGGCGAGCTTTGGATTCATGTACTACCGCGCACGTTGGTACTCGACTGAGCTAGGCCGTTTCGCGCAGCCGGATACAGATGTACCAGAAAGTCAAGGGGTTCAGGCATGGGATCGATTTGCGGGTTTGAACAATAACCCGGTGAGGTATACGGATCCGTCAGGTAACCGAGTAAGTGATGGTTGTGATACAGAGGGATGTAATATCAGCTTTGCTGATGCTAACTATCAGGAAAAACGAGACTATTATGAGAACTGCTTTGAGAACCCTGATAATCCAGAATGTCCAAGATATGAAGAAATCGCGATTTTTACTATTGGATCTCTCATTGGTGCCGCTGCCATTGGCGCTTTGACAGAGGTTTTTATTATTGAACTTCAGGCATATATTAGTGCATTGTTTTCAGTGTTGTGTGGGGATGGCGATTGCTCTAATGAAAGTGTAGCTTTGCAAAAAGCGATTCAGCAAGGACTTGACTCTGTTCGTAACAATCTAGGACAAGGGTATAATTCATTCAGCGCTTTAAAACAAGCTTTTGGGAAAGCCGGCCCGAATATGCAATGGCATCAAATTGTAGAGCAAAGCAAAACAAATGTGGGTCAATTTGGAAAGATAATGATTCATAATACATCTAATATTATAGCTTTACCAACGGGTATACATCAGTCAATCTCTTCTTATTATTCTTCAATTGTTCCTTCTGTGACGGGTACTACAGATCTTACGGTACGGCAATGGCTGCTAACACAAAGTTTTGTAGCCCAGTGGATGTTTGGGATAAACACGACCAAACAATTTGGAGGAGCGCAATTTATTATTTTCTCCCTCTTTGGAGGTAGATAGCGCCTTGAAAAAACACACGGTCGATTCCTTAATAAATGATTTTATAGAAACTTCTAAAACCCATTATCAAGCATCTCACTGGTCAAGAGATTGGAAAACCGCAAATCAGCAAGCAAAGAGATTACATAAAATTTTCTTGCAACTTGTTGCGATTGGAATTGTTGCTCGTGAAGCATTATTAGCTTTAGTGGAGCATGAAGATGATTGCGTAGCACTCATGGCTGCAGTATACTCTTTGGCTCACAATCCAGAATTAGCATTAGAGGCACTTAATCGATTATCCTCTAAATCGGGATTCATTGGATTTGAGGCTGAACAAGCTATTCAACGGTGGAGGGAAGGCAATTGGAAGTTGGAATAATATGAAGAATCCGCGAAGTGGCATCCTATTTTCCGAAAGTTATAATAACTCAACGATGAGTATGAATTGTATGTATCGGCTCCTGAATGACTCCAAGCCTTCCAGGATGGTAGATTACAGCCCGTAATCGTACACCTACAATGCAGCCACCGGCAACCTGTCGAACAAGAACAGCGCCAGCTACAACTACGGCGCGCAGAGCGCCAGCTGCCCGGCTGGAGCGCTGGACAAGGCGCATGCGGTGGTGGGAGAGACTCTATGGGGAGTATGAAATTTATCCTTGACCCAATTTTGGCAAATTCTAAAGCTCTCTTTGCAAAAAAAGCGATTGTGGTGCTTATTTTGCTTGCGCTTGTAACTACATCCTGCATTAGTGAGCTAGAGCCGAAGGCTGTCATGGCCCTTGGAGAGCACTTTGACCGGAAAAGTTTTTCGAAAGATGGTCAAAGCCTGGTTTTTGGAAGTGGTGCAGCACCTTACCTAATCTACGTAAAGGATATCGATAACCCTGAAGACAACGAAGTATTTGGGCTGCCTGTTGAAGATTTTATGTATGCGTCTTATTTTCAATTATGTCTTACAGACAAAATCTGGGTAACTTACCCGCCTGGGGGGGTAGCCAGTTTTGACATTAAAACTAACAAATGGACCCTGTACCCGCCAATTAGCGCGGATAATAGATTGGTAAGCTGCCATGTGCTTAGCGAAAGCAAGATAGCGTTTTATGACCATAATCGTATTGCCGTCTATGAAAATGGATGGGAGATATCCGAGTTGCCGGTGGATGAAGTAATTACCGGCATGGGACATAATGCACAGAATCAACTTGTTGTAATCACCAATCATGGAAGTGTTTATTCTCAAGAAGAGAGTGGTTGGAGGCAGATATCCAAAGGATTTCAAGCAGATTCTTTAGTTCGCTATGATTTGGTAATCACAAATGATGGACTGATATGGTTAGTAGATGGAAGAAGCGTGTTTGCCTGGGATACAACAACCCATTCGAGCCCAATTCGATTTGAATTTGATAGGACAATATATTTTATTTTTTCCGACCATTTAGAGCGAGTTTGGGTTGGTAACTCTTATGAGGTTTGGTTGATACAGGATAAAACCATTCAAGAAGTAAAAGTAAAAGATAAGCATGGGTTTCTTTGGTTTGTGGAGCCAGCAAAGAGACGAATATATTATTCGGATATTAAACTGCTTTACTATTTTAATATTGATGATCTAGTAGATCAAATGGGTAAATAGAAGAGTTATATGGGGGGGGCAATAAAAGCTTGCTCTTCTCAGGTACGGTATGCAGATACATACCCTCCACGCTGTCACCGGCAACCTGACGGAAAAAGCGGGAGTGAGTTATACTTACGGCGACGCGGCGCACAAGCATGCCGTGACCGGGCTCTCGAATGGCTACACTTACCAGTATGACCAAAACGGTAACATGACCCAGCGCACGGTGAACCAGCAAACCTACAATTTCAATTATGATGCAGAAAATCACCTGACAGCGGTGAGCGGGGCAACGCAGGCCAGTTTTGGCTACAGATGTAATGGGAAGTCAAGGGGCGAAAAAATGGCAGCAAGAGGGATGGGTCAATCAATCCTCTTTTACTTTTTAAGGAATCTTTTTTAGGCGCCTGAAAGCCAGTCAAGCTGATCTGAGCACGAGTTGCAGCCCCATAAAGCTGGAAAAACCATCCAAAGGGCGCGCCTGCTCTTCTGGTTGTGCAAACGCAAGCCAGCAGGGGAAATAAAGTGGCAATGGGTTATCCCACTGTCAAGCTATGGGATGGTGTGCTACCGCTGGGCAATCGGGCCAGCAGTCGCGAGGTGATCAGCTTATTAACCTGGAGCAGCCGCTTTTGTCAAAACGGAAGGCGGTAGAGGTACCGGTTTTTTCTTACCCCAAGGGACGGAAAGCACATCATGGGCAATCCCCAGGCGATCGAGGTGTTGGCGGGCAAAAGCAGCCGCTGTGCCCGGGCGATTGGCTTTGCCGAGTTTGTAGGCCACCTGGACAAATTTGCGCGCCAGCAGCGCCGGTTCGCTGTGTTTGTAAGGGACTTGGAAGGTGAGCACATGCCAGGCAGCAATCAAGAGCTTGCGGGCGATGGCGACAATGGCTTTGTTGCGTCCCAGGCGGGGTTCCAGGCGCTTGAGTTCGGCGATCCAGTGAGGGTGGGTGTTGGCGGCAGTTTGGGCGGCTTCCACCAGGGCGGTACGCAGGTCGCGCCGTCCAGTTTTCGTGATGCGCCCGGTGCGGGTGATCAGACCTGAGTCGTGCACGCGGCTGCCCAGACCAGCGTAGCCCACCAGGTGCTTGGAGCTGGGGAAACGGCTGATCTCGCCAATCGCAGCCAGGATAGCCAGCGCACTGAGCACACTCACGCCTGGGAGTTGGGTGAGCAGCGGCAGGTGGGCATCCTGGGCTGCCAGTTGCATCAAGCAGGCAGTCAGCAGATCAATTTGCTGGTTGGCAAAGCTGAGTGTCTCCAGGTCAGAGATAATGCGCACCTTTTCGGCGGCTGAAACCGGCAAGTCGAGCCACCAGCTGCGCCGGTCGGCATGGAAAAGGTTGCCGGGATCGGGCAGGATGTGATAGCGGTGCAGCACAGCGTGCAAGCGGTTCTTGGCCTGGGTGGAGAGCCGTGTCATCTTGCTGCGCTGAGCCAGCAGCCCGCGCAGTTCCCGAACTGGCTGGCTGGGGATCCAGATACCTTTGAGCAGGCCTTTGGAGAGCAGCAGCGCCAGGTTGTAGGATGCAATTTTATCGTTCATCACCTGCGGCTGGGTGACCATGCGCACATGCGGCGGATGAACCACCGTTACGGAGTGCACAAAAGGCTGCAGCTCGTCATACACCTGCCAGGTGTTGGTGGTCATCTCGATCACCACGGCATCCTGTGGGGAAAGCGTTTTGCTGCGCCAGTCTTCCAGGTCAGCCCAGCTTACCCGTCGCGGCCCATACACCTTGTCGCCTCGCCCATCCAGGCCGACTGCCACCAGGTAGTGTTTGTGGATGTCGAGACCAAAAAAACGAACAGGGGGTGGAATTTCTATATACATCGGGGTATACTCCATCTTGGTTGCCCTGGTCAACCTGACCAGAGAAAGGCCGGGCGCGTTTCGTTTTAGGGTAACAATCTTCACACACAGATACGGGCTTGGAGTGCGGAATTGCGCTCCTCCCAGTTTAGTGGAGCCGAACGGGCAGCCAAACACAACGGCGGGCTTGAAGTCCCATAGACAAACCCGGCTGACCCTGCGTAGCGTACCCGGGGTACACGCTCCGTTCGCTGAACACGACAAGCGTACCCCAAAACGCACCCGGCCGCAACCCTTGCAGGCGTCCCTGCGGGTCGCTCGTTAACATACTAACACAACGGGGATGGGCAGCGTGTAGTGGCTGCGGAAGGAATTACCACGACCGTTTTCGTGGGCAATTATCTCGAATGGCAGATTGCCACAGACGGCGTTGTGACCACCACTGAAACCACGAAGTATTATTACGCTGATGGCGTGCGCCTGGCGTCAGGCGTTCTGCCGTTGCGGGTCAGTACAGCGCAGCGGGGGGGTGATCACGATCTGCTCGCACCATTGCAGTTCGGGCAGGATCGAACCGGATTAGGAGGTGTAATCGTTTTCGTCAACCAGATCCTGTTCTAGTATAATCCTTTCAGACTCAGGACCATCCATCCCGCGGCCTCCGGCGTTTGGGCGATGATTTCAGCCAGATAGGAGAGAAAACCGGTGACCTACGAAATTGCGCTTACCTTTGGCATCCTGGCAGTGGCGATCGTGCTGTTTGTCAGCGAGGTGATCCGGGTAGACCTGGTGGCGCTGCTGGTCCTGGCGGCGCTGGCGCTGACCGGCCTGGTGCAGCCCGAGCAAGCCCTGGCGGGGTTCAGCAACCCGGCTGTCATCACGGTGTGGGCGATGTTCATCCTTTCGGCTGGTCTGACTCGCACGGGGGTTTCGAGTTTGATCGGGCGCCAGGTGATGCGCTTTGCGCGCGGCGGGGAGGGCAGGCTGATCTCGGTGCTAATGACGGTCACGGCGCTGCTCTCGGCGTTTATGAATAACATCGGCGTGGCGGCCATGTTCCTGCCGATTACGCTCGATATTGCCCGCCGTACGCAGCGACCGGCCTCCAAGCTGCTCCTGCCGATGGCGTATGGCTCGCTGTTGGGCGGCTTGATCTTGCTGATCGGCACAGCCAGCAACTTGCTGGTGCGCGACGCGCTGCGCGAGGCCGGCTACCGGCCGTTGGAGATGTTCGATTTCACGCCCGGTGGGCTGGTGATCCTGGTAGCCTGTGTGCTCTACATGGCATTGATCGGGCGGCGTTTTCTTCCGCTGCGTGAGCCGGTCGGGGCGCTTTCGGCTGCCAACCACACCAGCCAGGCCGATCTCCAGCGCGCCTATGGTCTGGAAGAACGCCTGGCCACTTTGATCATACCGGAAGATAGCCCGTTGGTGGGCAAGACGCTCGGCGAGAGCCGGATTGGGCGGGCGCTCGGCTTGAACGTGCTGAGCATTTTGCGCAAGCATGGACCGCGCGTCGCAGCCGAGGTCAATACGGAGCTGGAAGGCGGCGACCGGCTGTTGATTTTGGGGCGCCTGGATCGGATCGAGGAAGTTGCCGCCAGCCCGTTGATCGCCATCGAGCAAGAAACGCCAGCGGTCGAACGGCTGTTTGCAGCGGACATCGGCCTGGCGGAATTCGAGGTCGCTCCAGGCTCGGCTTTCGAAGGCAAGTCGCTGGCGGCGGCAAACTTCCGGTCGCGCTACGGGTTGAACGTGCTCGCCATCCGCACCGGCGAGATGGTGCGGCGCACGAATTTGCAGAATATCGAATTGCAGGCCGGCGACCGGGTGCTGGCGCAAGGTCCGCTGGCGCAGGTCGAAGGACTGGCCGGCCAGGCGGGCTACCGGCTGTTGGAGGTGGAGGATGTGCAAGGCTACCACCTGGAAGAGCGTTTGCTGTTTATCCGCATCCCAGAAGGCTCAGCCATGGTGGGGCGTACCCTGCGCGAGAGCCGCCTGGGGGCGGCCTATGGCCTGGCGGTGTTGAGCGTCGAGCAAGGCGATGGCAGGTGGCGCTTGCCGGAGGCTGACCTGGTCTTGCAGGCCGGCGACCGGCTGATGGTGGGCGGGCGACCGCTCGATATCGAGATGATGAAGGGGCTCTCCGGCTTGCAGGTCGAGCGCCATGCAGATGTCAACCTCGAAGAGCTGGCTTCAGGGCCGCTGCAGATCGTGGAGGTGATGCTTTCACCGAATACCAGCCTGGCGGGTAAGACCCTGGCCGAGCTCCGCTTCCGCGAGAAATATGGCGTCTCGACCCTGGCGATCTGGCGCGGCGACCGGGCTTTCCGCAGCGGGTTGGGTGATATTCCGTTGAATTTTGGCGATGCGCTGTTGTGTTACGGGCCGGTCGAACGCTTCAGGCTGCTGGCGGGCGAGCGTGACTTTGTGGTGCTGAAAAGCGAGCTGCAAGAGCCGCTGCGGCAGGCCAAAGCGCCGCTGGCCTTCTTGATCATGCTGGCGGTAGTGCTGTCGGTGATCTTCTTCGGACTGCCGATCTCGATTGCGGCGATCACCGGCTGCGGCCTGATGATCCTGACGCGCTGCCTGACGATGGAGGAAGCCTACCAGGGCATCGATTGGCGGGCGGTGTTCCTGATTGCGGGCATGCTGCCGCTCGGCACAGCCATGGATCAGAGCGGGGCGGCGGCCTTCCTGGCTCGCCTGGTGATCGAATCGGTTGGGGCGTATGGGGCGACCGCCATCCTGGCTGGCCTGATGATCCTTTCATCGATCGCCACCCAGGTTATGCCAAGCCCGGTGGTGGCGGTGTTGATGTCGCCGATTGCGCTGACCACGGCGGTCAACCTGGGCGTCTCGCCGTACCCGTTCATGATGGGCATCGCCTACTCGCTGGCGGCGGCCTTCCTGAGCCCGGTGGCGCATCCGGCCAATGTGCTGGTGATGAGCCCGGGCGGCTATCGCTTCAGCGATTACTTCAAGCAGGGCTTACCATTCACCCTGATCGTGCTGGTGATCAGCGTGCTGCTGTTGCCGGTGTTGTTTCCGTTCTAAATATCTGCTCTCATCCACTCCGCCAACTCTTGCGCATAGCTTAAACTCTCCTCGTCCCCGGTCACGAACTCGATCTGCTGCATGCCCGGCGCGCCCAGGCCGATTTCGACCGCTCGGGCGATCTGATCGTGGCTGTAGATGGCGCCCGGCAGGTTGGCGCCGTACTTCTTGAGCAGCGCTACGCCGGCGACGTCGATGGCGACCCGGTCAATGCCGGCCAGGATCAGCCCC
>JAGUYW010000048.1 GCA_020061105.1 Anaerolineales bacterium
AACGCCTGGTGGAACACCCTGGGCGGGGGAGAATGGCAAACCGGTGAATTATTCTGCATCGTTGGGCGTGATGAAGACAATCAACTGGTTGGCATTGCCCCCCTCTTTCTGACCACCAACCGTCAGGGTGAAACAGCCCTCATGTTGCTGGGCAGCATCGAAATATCCGATTATCTCGATCTGATCGTGCGCCAACCAGACCTGTCTGATTTTATCGAAAAACTCCTTGACCTGTTAGCCAGCGAGCAAACGCCTGCCTGGCAAACGATGGATTTGTATAACCTGCCGGAGACTTCTCCAACGCTTGCGGCTTTGCAGGCTGCTGCCCAGAAGCGCGGCTGGCGTTATGAGCAGCAAACCCTGCAGCCCTGCCCCCATATCGAATTACCAGGCGATTGGGAAGCCTATCTGTCCAGTATTGACAAGAAACAGCGCCACGAAGTCCGCCGCAAGATGCGCCGCGCCGAGGAAAATCCCATTCCTGTGCGCTGGTACATCGTGGAAGACGAAGCCAGCCTGGATGGCGAGATCGAGGCTTTCATGGCAATGATGGCAAACGATCCGGACAAAGAACGCTTCCTGACCGAGGTCATGCGCCAACAAATGCGCAGCGCCGTTCACGTAGCTTTCCAGGCTGGTTGGTTGCAACTGGCGTTTTTGGAAGTCGGCGGCGAGAAGGCAGCTGGCTACCTGAATTTCGATTACGCCGGGCATATCTGGGTCTATAACTCAGGGTTGAACTTCGGCTTTCGCGAGCTTTCGCCCGGTTGGGTGCTGCTGGGCTACCTGCTCAAATGGGCCAACGATAACCAGCGCCAGACTTTTGATTTCATGCGCGGCGATGAAGATTACAAATATCGCTTTGGCGCTGTCGACCGCTTCGTGGTGCGCGCCGCCATCCGGCGCTAAAACAGCGGGCGCGGCATGCCCCAGCCATCCAGGCGGGCGTCTTCAGGGCGTTGGTGCCACAGCCCGGCTATCTTTGCGCCGCACTTGGGACAAATTCCACCTTCAGCGACCTGGTAACGGCGGATCACATAGCTGCGTCTCTCGATTAACAAGGCGCGGCATTGTGGGCAGTATGTGTTTTCATACTCACTGACCCGCCCTGCTAAGTTTCCAGCATATACGTAATGTAGACCCGCTTCCTGACCGATCTCAGCCGCTCGCAGCAACGTTTTCACCGATGTAGGCGACGGGCCAGTCATTTTATAATCCGGGTGGAAAGCCGTCACGTGCCAGGGGATATCCGGCGAGACCGAAACCAGGCTGCGGGCAGCATCCATCAATTCATCTGTGCTGTCATTGAAGCCTGGCACCACTAAGGTTACCACCTCCACCCACAACCCCAATTCGTGCGCCAGGCGAATGCTATCCAACACATTTGCCAGCACGCCGCCCAGTTGGCGATATTGCTTATCTTGCATCGTTTTTAGATCGATTTTGTATCCCACCAGGTAGGGTCGCAGGTATTTCAACACCTCCGGCGTGGCGTTGCCATTCGAGATATAAACGCACTGGATGCCGGTCTGCTGCGCCAGGCGAAAGATCGCCACCGCCCATTCTGACGTAATCAACGGCTCGTTATACGACGAAGCGATCACCTGCGCGCCAGCGCTTTGAGCCAGGGAAACGATCTGTTCCGGCGCGATCCGGCGCACAAAACCGCCTGCCAGGTCCGAGGCCGGGTCGCGCATTGCCTGAGAAGTCAGGTGGTTCTGGCAATAATCGCAGTGAAAATCGCAGCCTAACATGCCAAAGGTCATCGCTTCGGCCCCTGGGTAAACGTGAAAGAAAGGTTTTTTCTCGATCGGGTCGGCCTGCAGGGCAGCCACATAGCCCCAGGGAACCAACAGCTTGCCAGCCTGGTTGAAGCGCACCTGGCAGATCCCACGCCGCCCCTCGCGGATCAGGCAGCGATGCCCACAGGCAAAGCAACGCACCGCGTTATCTTCCAGGGTCTCGTAGAGTTCGCCTTCTCGGGTCAAACGATCCAGGAACTCGCCTAAAGTAGTTTTCATATCAACACCTCGCTTGCCACTACAAACACCGGTAGTTCACCGATGCAACGCCTCCTCAAACAACGGTCAAGTACGCTCAAAAAAGTAATGCCAGCGCAATGCATCTATTTTCGAGGTTGGAGCCAGCCGGCTAATAGGATCATTGATCGACAAATTATCTTATCTCCGATTCTATTATACGCCACTCGGTTGCGCAATTCAGAATTCCGCGATAGACTTTTAGGATCATGGAAGAATTGAGTGTGGTTATTCAATCTGGCGGCGAGTCGCGGCGCATGGGGCGCGACAAAGGTTTGACGCTTTTCTTAGGCCAGGCCTTGGCAGGGCGCGTTGCCGAACGCCTGCGCCCCCTGGCAGGTGAGACCCTGCTCACCACCAACCGCCCGCAGGAATACGCCTTCCTGGGCTTGCCGCTCTTTCCCGACCTGCTGCCAGGGCGCGGCGCCCTGGGTGGGCTTTACACCGCCCTGAGCGCCGCCCAACGGGCGATGGTGGCAGTCGTCGCCTGCGACATGCCTTTTGTCAACCCGCGCCTGCTGGAAGCCCAGGCCTTGCGCATGCAAGCCACCCAGGCCGACCTGGTGATCCCGCACACTGGAGAAGGGCTGGAACCTTTCCACGCCATCTACCGCCGGGAGACCTGCCTGCCGCATATCCAGGCCGCCCTGGAAGCCGAAAAATGGCGCGTCGACGCCTGGTTCAGCCAGGTCAAGGTGGAATTCTTTCGCCAAGAAGAAATCTTGCG
>JAGUYW010000077.1 GCA_020061105.1 Anaerolineales bacterium
GGTAGAATTGGCATAGGCGTTTTGTGGTCTTTTTTGTCTGCAACAAAATTTTCTCACAAGACGCCTATTTTTCAATATCCAATTATGCAACACTCTCCTTCAGCAGGTTTGAGATTGGGTTAGCCTGTGAATTCATTCACAGGCCAGGGCTGGGCAGCTTTTATTGTGCAGAGTGCAGGCGTTCAGCAATCCACAAATTGACCAGTGTTTCGATCGAGACCCCTTCTTGTTGCGATCTTTCGATGAGCGGGGCGATCAAATCCGCTGCCAGCGTGACGCGCTTATGCTGCGCCATCTTGATCTGGACATCAATCTCTTTGGTTTCATCCCAGGCCTCTGCCAGGCTGTGGGTGTCCCAATAGGCAGCCGCTTCGTGGATGCTGGAAAACTCTTCAGGTGTAGACTTCGATTTATTTTCGCTCATATCTTTTTCGTTCTGAGAAATCCATATCTCTAGCACTAACAATTAATGCCCGATTTCCCGGCTTGAGCAGAAAGAAAATTATCAGATAGCGTCCGGTTTCAGTCTGTCCTAAAACCGAATACATATTTTCACCGAGGACGCGCCCTTTTTCGTGAAATCTAAATCGGGGTAGGTCAAAGAATATTTCTTCAACTTCATACGGGGTTACTTTGTGTTTTCTAAGAAGCTTTTCCACTACATCAGGTAGCCAAATGAGATCCTCAATGATCATAGAAACCTCACTTCTTATTCTACCATGACTACCTTACTCTCGTCTCTTCAAGAAAACGATTAAGGGACTAATCACTGGAATGGGGTTCGGTTGGTCGTCGCCGATGGGGGATAGCCACCGGCGAAACACCTCCGCCGATTGAAATCGGCGTCTGGTCAAATCAAACCGGTTGAAACCGGTTGTTGGGGCGAACCTGTTTCAACAGGTTTGGATTTGGGTCAGCCTGTGAATTCATTCACAGGCGGTTGGACCCCATTCTACACAAAAAACCTTTATAATCAGGATATGAACCCACCCATCGATTGGCTCTTGCAAGGCGAACCCTACATCGTCTACCGCACCCGGCGCGACCTGCTCGGACAGGCAGAAGATCACCCGCAGGTGATAGCCGCCCGCCAGGCTATGCTGGCGCAGGCGCCGGTGCAGGCTTTGGTGACGGAGTTAGCGAATTGGCCGGGGAAAGTGATCTCGAGCCATAAGAGCGCCGGCCAGCCCTTCCACAAGCTGACCTTCCTGGCCGACCTGGGCCTGCGCGCCGGCGACCCGGGGGTCGACGCCATCATCGAGCGCATCTTAGCCCACCAATCCGCCGAGGGGCCGTTCCAACTGCCGGTCAACATACCAGAGCACTATGGCGGAACCGGCCAGGAGACTTGGGGCTGGGCGCTGTGCGACGCGCCGCTGGTCGTCTATGCCCTGGTCAAGTTCGGGCTGGGCGATGATGCGCGCGTACGGGCGGCGGTCGACCACCTGACAGGTCTGCTGCGCGAAAACGGTTGGCCGTGCGCGGTCTCGAAAGAGCTGGGCAAGTTCCGCGGCCCGGGGCGCAAAGAAGACCCGTGCCCATTTGCCAACCTGGCGATGCTCAAGCTGCTGGCAGAACTGGACGACTGGCGCGACAGCGCCGCCTGCCGCACTGGGGCGCACACGCTGCTCGAACTGTGGCAGGAAAGCCGTGCCCGCCACCCATATATGTTCTACATGGGGACGGATTTTCGCAAGCTCAAGGTTCCGCTGGTGTGGTACGACCTGTTGCATGTGCTGGCCGTGATCGGGCGCTTCCCGTGGCTGCAAGGCGACCCGCGCCTGCTCGATATGGTCGATGTGTTGAAAGGCAAAGCCGATGCGCAAGGACAGTTCACAGTCGAGTCGCTCTGGACAGCCTGGAAGGGCTGGGAATTCGGGCAGAAAAAACAGCCGTCACGCTGGTTGACATTATTAGCCTGGAGGGTGATAGGAAATTTCGAATACCAAAATAAATCCCTATCACTTCCATAAACATCGTAAAAAAATACCGTTGTTTTTCAAGATATCATACGCTATCGAAACGATGGAAAAAAATCTTCTTTCAAATTCAAAGGTTCGTTTGCCGGCCAAGGCGGCGTTGTTCTGGCTCGTCGCCCTGGCGCTGCTCCTGTCCGCTTGCGGCGGCAGCGGAGGAAGCGAGAAAGTTGTCACAGTGACCGAGGCTAACAAGGACGGAGTCATCAAGGTTACCAAAGGCGAAACCCTGGAAGTACGCCTGCCTGGCAACCCGACCACCGGCTACACCTGGGAGGTGGCGCAGATCGACCGCGCTGTGCTCGACCCGCTGGGCGAGCCGGAGTTTATCCAGGACGATGGCGGCAAGCTGGGGGCGGGTGGCGTGATGGTGCTGCGCTTCAAAGCCAGCCAACCGGGCGAGTGCTTCCTGCGCCTGGATTACCGCCGCTCGTGGGAGGTTGGGGTTGCGCCCGAGCAGGTTTTTGAGCTGTTGGTTGTGGTAAGCGAATCAAAGTAGCTGAGTGCGCCTTACCTACACCACAAACTTGCCATTTTTGTAGAACAACTCGCCATCCACCAGGATTTCGCTGTCAGCCATATCGCACAGCATATCCCAGTGGATATTCGAGAAGTTCTTGCCGCCGGCTTTGGGGAATCCGTTTCCCAGCGCCAGATGGATGGTGCCGCCGATCTTCTCGTCAAAAAGCATCTCCTTCACAAAACGCTGGATGGCGTAGTTGGTGCCAATGCCCCACTCGCCCAGGTAGCGCGCCCCGGCGTCGGTGTTGAGCATTTCGGTCAACATGGCCTGGTTCTTCTGGGCGCTCTCTTTGACCACCTTCCCGTCTTCGAACCACAGTTCGATATCTTCCACCTCGCGCCCGGCATAGATGGCTGGATAGTTGAAGCGCACCCAGCCCTGAGCCGATTCCTCCACCGGAGTGGTGAAGATTTCGCCATCCGGAAAGTTGATCTTTCCATCGCAATTGATGAAACTTCGTCCGGCAATCGACAGGCGCAGGTCGATATTGGCACCCTTCAGGGTGGCTTCCTGCTTACCCTTCAGCCAGTCGATGATCTGCTCCTGCCGCTCGTGCAGCGCTTTCCATCCTGCCACCGGATCGGGTTGGTCGAGCATCCCGGCGTTATAAACAAAATCCTCGAAATCTGCCAGGCTCATATCTGCCTCTTGCGCCATCGCATGACAGGGATAAGCCGTCAGACACCAGCGCAGCTCTCCTTTATCCTGGCGGGCATCGTAGATCTTGTGGATCTCCTGATTGGCGCGTGCCTGGCGCGCCAGCCGGGCGGAGTCTATGCCGTTCAATTCACGGGTGTTGTGCTCTGCCATGATATATAGAAAGACGGGAAAGTGTTCCACAGCCTTCCTGCGAAGCGGCATCACATATTCCAACTGTTCCTCACTGGCATACTTGAGGAAAATTTCTCGCACCCCCGGCAGGTTGGCATGCATCCATACATGCGCCCCTGCCAGGATGGCTTCTTTGTACACTTCCAGGTTTAATTCATTGGCCAGCGGGCTGGTATTGATATACAACTCCTCCCCCGGCTGGAGTTCCAGCGCGTAACGAATCAGTACCTGAGCTAATTTTGTCACTCGTGGATCCGCCATGACCTCATCTCCGTTATTCACATAAGAGATGGCCTCGGGCAGCCTGAATTTCGCAGACAGCCCGAGGCCTTACATAGATAGATACGATGAATCAGTGAACCACGATACTACCGCCGCCTAAAGTCGTAGCCGGCGGGGCGTATTCCGGCGCTCCGGGTTCGCTGTCGTACACCAGGTTGCCCAGCGGGTCCCAGATCTGCAGGCGGAATTTGTCGTAGCCATCGCCGCCCAGTTTGAGGTTGCCATCCTCGGCACTGAGCAAGAAGGTATAGCCGCCCACGCCGTTCAAGGCGCCGCTGCCGCGCAGCCAGCTATAGCGCCCATCCACCACCAGCCAATCATAGCTGGTGCCGGTGAAGTAAAAGCCAATTTTTTCGATCAGGTACGTGAGCATAGCCACCGGCGAGGGGTTCTTCTTAACGTACTTAGCGTCGAAGGAGAACTCGCCCTTGCCGAGCGGGGTGCTGATCCAGCCGCCGCCGGTCACGAACTTGCCGGCCGGGTCGTAGACCGCCACCACCGTTTGGTCGACGGCGGTCAGCCCGCCGATGTCAGTCACCTGCACCGCGATCGGGTAAATGCCGGTCTTGGCGGCAGGCGGGAACCAGGCTGTCTGGCCAGCGGTTTCGAAAATGCCATCGTTATCCAGATCCCAGGCGTAAGCCAGCGGCTTGCCTTCGGGGTCGAAGCCAACGGCGCTGACCCACACGCCTTCGTTCACCTTGGCGTTGTACGGCCCGCCAGCGTCCACAGTAGGCGGCAGGTTGGTGAGGTCCAGCCCGACGATGACTGCATCGTGATCGGAGGAGCGGAAGGCGTTGGGTTCGTAAAGCGCATCCTGGGAAGCTGGCTTGAAGGATGTGTCATAGTCTAAAACATCCGGTTCATCGGCGTTAATGTGCCAGTCGGTCACGCCGGTAACCTGGGCTGCCATGCCGGCGTTGGCCATTGCGTGATCCAGGTAGCCGTTCTGGCCATCGTAGACATAGGAGTAGGCATACAGGCCCTGGTAGTCGAAGATCAGGTTGGTGTAGTCGTCGGCGGTGCCCAGGATATCATCCGGCCCGGCTTTGATGGCAGTGATGGGATCTTCCATGGCGTACGAGTTCAGGTCGCCCAGGATGATGAAATCGGGGTCGCCGCTGCCGGTCGGATCGCTGGCCAGCCAGTCCACCAGGGCCTGGGCGGCGTAGGTGCGGGTCAGGTTGCAGTTGCCCTGCCCATCGCCCAGGTCGGGGTCGCCGACATCCAGGCAATCAGAGCCCTTCGATTTGAGGTGATTAACTGCCACGGTGAAGCGGGCGCCGGTGCTGTTCTCTTCGAAAGTTTGCGCCAAAGTCGGGCGGTTCTTGGTGTCCAGGAAACGCGGGTCGACCGCCGTGGTGAGCAGCTTGAAGTCGCCCACCGGGGTGACTTCGCCAGGGCGGTAGATCAGCCCCACCCGGATGGCGTCCGTGCCGATCACGCCGGTGTCGATGTAGGCGTAGGTATTGGGGCCGAAGATATCGTTCAAGCCCGCCACCAGATCGGCCAGCGGCTCGACGCCGGTGGTATTCTCGATCTCGTTCAGGCCGATCACCGCCGCATCCAAACCAGACAGAGCAGCCAGCAGCTTAGCGCGCTGGCGGGAGAATTCCAACGGCTGGTCGGAGTCCCAACCGCGACATTCCATGTTCAGCAGCGGGCCGCATTTGTTATCCAGCGGGTTGCCAGTGGGATAGTCGGCAGTCAGGAAATAGTTCAGGGTGTTCATGGCGGCGATGCGCAGAGTACCTCCGACAGGTGCAGGCGTCTGGGGTCGCGGGTTCACGGCGGTAAAATCAGCCGGGCCAGTGGGCATGATGCGGTACAGGCTGAAATCGTAGCCCAGCACGCCCACCGCGTTCTGCACCAGGTCGCCGCCGCGGAACAGGTTGCTCAGGCTGAAGGGCTGGCCGTTGGGGTGGCGTAAGATTGCGGGATTCGAGGCGCTGTTGACGTCGTCCAGGGTGATCATGCGCAGTTTATTCTGGGCCGCCAGATCGATGGCTGGCGCGCCGGGTTCGACCACCGAGGTGGGGGTGAACAGGCGTGATTGTCCTTCGAAGGGCAGCGCCAGCACCATTTCGCCGAAACGGTCATAATTGAAATATTCGGCGATCGCCAGGGCCTGTGGGAACTTGACCAGCATGCCCTCATAGCGCTCAGGGTCTGTCAGCGAAGCAAAGGGCAGCAGAACTTCGGTCGGTTCGACGCTGCCAGTGCCGCAGGAAATGATATTGGCCAGCGGGACTACGGCGGTATTGCTATTGGAGCCGTTCAGGGCCGTCTGGTTGAAGCGCTCGCGGGCATAGCCGGTCACACGCACCACCTGCCCAACGCTGACAAAGTTGTTGCTGCCGGTATAGACGAAGATACCGTCGGAGGTAGCCGGATCGTCATCGCCGGTCAGGTCTTGCATGTAAAAGCCGGACAGGCTGGCTGTGCCTTCAAAATCGCCCACCACCACACCCTGGGTGGTGACTGTGCCGGTGATGGCGGCAGAAAGCCCGCTGCCCTGGATGGCGTAGATGGGGATGTAATCCATCTGACAGACGTCCTGGTAAGTCGTGAAGGATATGCTGTAGTCAGCTTCCATAGTGTCTGGCGGGTCGTCCAGGTCCTGGTCGGTGACGTTGGCGGCGTAAACTGTCAGGGTGCAAGTTTCGCCGTAGGTGAAGTCGGACAGCGGGTCGAGCGTGAAAATTTCCGGGCCGCCAGAGACGCTGGCCGGGTGGGCGCCGCTGTCGCTGCAGGTCAGGCTGAACCACTCGCCCGTCACATCCACCGGCTCGCTGAAGACAATCTCCAGGTTGCTGTCCCACGCCACCTGGATGGCGCCATCCGCTGGGGTAGTGCTGAAGACGGTGGGAGCCAGGTCTGTCACCACCTGGCAATTATTCGTGGGCGAGGCGGTATTTCTCGGCGTGGGCGCGGCGACCGAAAAATCAGCCAGGTTGTTATCGGTTTCCATGCAGCCGCCGTTGTTGCGCAGGATGGCGGTGGTGTTGGATGGCGCCGGAGCAGGGCTGGTTTCGGAAAAATTTGCGGTCCCATACCCTACCAGGTCGATAATATTAGCCAGTTGCTCGGTTGTACAAGGAGTTGAGCCGCCGTTGCAGCCGAGTGGATCTGTGGTGTTGACCAGGGCCACTTTGGCGTCTGTTGCCGACATGGTGATTGGCGACAGATCGACCAGGTCTGGGCTGGGCAATGGCGTTGTTCCCCCTGAGCCTTTGGCTTCTTGCACCAGGAAGTATTGACCGGGCTGCAGAATTACGGCCGGTAATTCCGTCCTTGATGTGGTAGATGAACCGAAAAGACCGGTACCGGTGGCGCTGGCATATTGGAGCGACCATCCAGCTAAGGAAACGGGCGTAGTACCTCGGTTGAAAAGTTCAATAAAATCATGGGTGTACACTGCGCCAGAGTTGCCGCCCCCTCCATACACCTGGCTGATCACGACCCCCTGGGAAAGCGCACTGGCTGGCTGTGAGCGCTCAGGAGAGAGGTTCACCAGCATCGCCAACAGCATTGCAATTAACAGAAGCGTGCCTTGTTTTCTCATCGATTTCTCCTTTTTATCTTCGTCTGGTTTTCCGCAGTTATTCAGTTGTCCGGCATCGAAATCATGATCTGGCGAGGCTCCTCGCTGCCGCCTGCTCCCCACTGTCACGGCCAGCGAGCGTCTGTCATCTCTACGCTGATTATAGCAAATTAAATTGAAAAATGGATCAGTAAATTTGTAGGAATTTTGAATTAAAAAGACCCTGAGAGCGCTGAAAATCCTCAGGGTCTGGGGTGGGAGACGGGGATTGATTTAAACCGGCGCCAGCGTACCCGTCCAGATCAGCCAGCACAGCACCGATTTGGCGGTCAGGCTCAGGATGATGTAGACGCGCTCGCCAAAGAGATAATCTTTCCACGGGCCGATCTTCTTGTATTGCAAGACCATGTTGATGGCGAAGATGTTGAAGAAGACGAACAGAGTCGGCACGATGGCGTAGACGAACGCCGGCGGTTTGGCTTCGCCGCCTGAGTTGATTGCGCCGACGAAATAGAGCATGATCACCACCCACGGTACGATGCCGGCGATGCTGCCGTAGATGAAGGCAGTCCAATCGGTCTTCTGGGTGTGTTGGTTGTGCAGTTCCATCATGATGCCAAACAGGTTCATGGTGGCGTTGAGGGCGAAGAGCAGGATGATCGCGCCCAAATCCCAAATGCCGATCAACATGCCGATCAAGACGATCATCAGCGATGAGCTCAGGGCATACTCGTAGAAACGCACCGGGTTCATGCCCTTCTTGAGGTTCTCGACATAGCGCGTGTAGCCGATAGTGGCCAGGTAGAAGTGTGCAATCGCCGAGATCAACAAGAATAACGAAACCGCGATCCCGAAGGGCACTTCATAGAACAGCTGAGTGTTGGGTTTGAGGGTGAAGGTGGAAGTATCAAAATTGAGATAGTTGGTGAAGATCGAATAGGTGGTGTCATTGCTGACCAGGATCATAAAAACGCCCTGGATCAAGTGCAAAAACCCCATGATAAGATTGAAACGTCGTAAACTGGTGAACTTCTTTTCTTGCGCCATAGTGGCCTCCTTAGATTGAACGAAAGTTGTATAATTTTAGTACAGTTATTGTATAATGTCAAGGGTATTTTCAAGGGATTTTTCAAACGTGTGTTCGAGAAACGCTGCGGCGTGGGGTTGAAACAGATTGTCAAAGCGAGCCAGGATCTGACCGGGATTTGGCGTTGACTCTGCCGTCAATTCAGTTTATGATGAAGATACGCCTGCGCTTCGAAAGGCCGGCTGATGGAGGTGCTCATGTTTAATCAACCTGCCCGTTTTGTCCTGGCCTTGCTCGCCCTTTCGCTGATGGGTTGGGCAGCTATCGCCTGCCAGGCGCAAGCGTTACAGGGCGAACTGGCCTGGGATGAACTGGAGCCGGGCGAGTGGGAAGTGCAGTTCCCCCAAACCACTCCTCAGCCCTACCCGCAAGCCGCCACCCCCAGCCTTGCTCCCAGCGAGCCAGTCTTGCCTGACGCTCCCTCCGAGGCTACCCAACTAGCCCAGCAGTATGTTACCCAGCGTTACAACATTCCAGAGCAGTGGCTCGCCGTCCTGGCAGACCACCCCACCGAATACCCGGGGCTGGAGCGCCAGTTCCAGGTCGTCACCCTGCTCGATACGCGCCTGAACGGCGCCGTCTACAAGCTGCTGGTCGACCTGGCGGATGGCGAGGTGATCGAAGACCTGGCCTCCCTGGCGCAGGCCGAAGCTCAGGCGCAGCTTGCCCACTACGGCAAGCTAGACCCGCGCCTGGCCGAGCGATTGTCGCTGCTGCAGGACGATGACACTTTACCGGTCGCCATCTGGATCGCTGCCCCGGCAGGCAAATCGCTGGCCGAAGTCCAACAGGAAGTCTTCTTGCTCCTGGCAGCGCGCTACCCCGAAGCGCGAACCGCCATGGAGAACTCGGGCAAACCGATGGATGTGCCAGACCGGGCGTTATCCGATAAGATCTACGCCGAGTACCTGGCATTGGTCAACACCGCCATGGACGCCCGCGCCCAACCATTGGCGCAAGAACTGCAAAGCCGCGGCTATGTGGTCATCACCTTCGCGGGCATGCCCTCATTGGTGGCGATCCTGCCAAAGAGCGCCATCCTGGAACTGGCGCAGCGTGAGGATGTTGCAGCGATTTACCTGGTGGACGAAGGCTCGCGGCTGGAATTGGAAGGGCAGTGTGAGGAGAATACGGAGTTGTTTTGTGGGGGAATGATATTTGAGAGTCAAGATTGAATCTTACATTATTCTAGAAACCTGTTGACAAACCAATTACTATATTGTATAATCTAAATGTCTGACTTTATGATGTTATGATCTTCATAATGTCAGAGATCCAGAAAAAACAGGGTATTCGTCGTGAGTAAATTACAAATGCTGTCTACATCTGAAGTTGTGGCAGAACGCCTGATTGAAATGATTCATTCAGGTGTGTTCAAACCAGGCGACCTATTACCATCTGAAGACGAACTTTGCGAGACCTTTGGGGTAGGTCGCTCCAGCATCCGTGAAGCCAAACGCATCCTGATCACAAAAAAACTCATTAAAAGCGGCAGCGGCAAAGGTACATACGTTCACGAGATGACAGTGGATGATGCGGTTTCATCAGCTGTTGTCCACCGGCTGCTTGCCCAAGACACCAAAGATGCGCTGCAAGAAGCGCGACAAACGATCGAAGTTCGCAGCGTCGAATTGGCAGTGGCGCGGGCGGATGATCAAGATTTGGCAGAGATGTCCAGGATTCTGGAAGCGATGCGCAAGGAAGCCGAGCAAGGACGCCTGGCTTACAAGATCGGAATGGATTTTCACCTGGCGCTTGTCAATGCCACCCACAACCCGGTATTCGGAAAATTGTACGAAATTATCGCTGAACTCTTGCGAGTTCACCAGGAAGAGGGCTACAGTCACAAGGCCCAACCAGAGATCGAGTACGAAGAGCACCTGGCGTTGTTCGAAGCCATCAAGAATCGTGATTTGCTCTTAGCAGTTGAGCTGATGAGAGCTCATCTCGATTATGTGGGCAATTTGGAAGATCATCCATTGCCCTGAGATATTTCAATAGACAGACAAATTATTTTCTTTCTGCTAACCCTGATCGACAGAATGGTTGAAAGGGTCTGTTTTCGTGTTGCATTTTTCTGGAAATTACCATTTTAGAACCAAGGAGAGAACAGTGAAAGATATCAATGTGGTTGTAGTTGGGTTAGGCTGGATGGGGAGTCACTATGCACGCATTGCCAAACAAGCTCACAACGCCAACCTGGTCGCGGTTTGCGACCTGGCGTCGGATACTGCCAATACGCTTGGACTGGAGCTGGAGGTTCCCGCCTTTACTGAAGCGAGAGCGATGTATCAGGCGCACCCCGAAATAAACGCCGCCATCATCGTCACCCCAGAACCCTTTCACTTCAAACCTGTGCGAGAGGCGGTTGAAGCGGGCATCAATATCTTACTGGAAAAACCAGTCGCAATGGACATGGGGGAAGCCTGGGAAATCGTGCGCATGTGTAAAAAAGCCGGCCTGACCTTAGGCATCTGCCACCATATGCGCTACGATCCACGATATACCGCCGTGCGCGATGCGATTGCCGCTGGTGAAATTGGGCAAATTGTGCACATGTTTGCCCGGCGCAACCTGGTGGTCTGGTCGCCTCAACACCTGAGTGGACGGATCGAGATCCCGTTTTGGACAGGCGTCCACGATATCGACATGATGAACTGGATGACAGGCAAAAGAGTCGTGAAAGTGACCGCGCGTGGACGCAAAGAATTCTTGAAACAATACGACGTCCACGATGTGATCGTGAGCATCCTGGAGTATGAAGACGGAACCATTGCGGTGTTAGAAAATTCTTGGGCAACGCCGACCATTCAAGGCCGCCCAAGAGCATTCGTACTCGAAGTGCGCGGCACCAAAGGCGCGGCCGAAGTGGCAGGGTACGAAACAGGCGCTCAGCTATTTTTAGAAACCAGTTCGCGCCCATTAGATACCTATTACCGGATGAATTTGAACGGTACCTGGGTTGGCCCATACCGTGACCTGGCGGTCGATTATTTCGAAGCGCTGCGCAATGGCCGCCAACCATTAATCACTGGCGAAGATGGCCTGGCTTCTACGCTGGTCGCAGATGCAATTATGCGTTCAGTGGCTTCCGGAAAAACCGAATTCGTCAATTGGGATGAGCAATAAGCAAAAAAATCATGGAAACCATTACAAAGAGAATCCTGACCCCAGGAGCGAATATTCCTCTGCTCCTGAAATATGAAGAGAATTGTTTTCCACGCCCGGCGGTGATCGTTTTGCACGGGACGCGGCGCAACAAAGTAATCGGCGCCGAAGAGCACGACGCTTATTTGAAGGGGGGCGATTTTATCAGGGTCTATCCAGACGCCCCTTTACACGGCGAGCGAGCAATCCTGGACCACAAGACCGCCCTCGACAGCACCTGGGAAGGGTATTTACAGGGCAAAGGGGATGCCCTGCATGAAGTGATGATCCCGATGGTGTACGGATTGGCGCAGGAAGTTGGGATCATCATCGATTGTTTGCTCGATCATCCACAACTTATTACGCCTCACTTTGGTGTGTACGGCTTTTCTGTGGCAGGGCTGGCAAGTTTTATGGCTGCGGGGTTGGAGCCACGCCTGGATGCAGCCGTGATGCTCTCTGCGCCCTTACGCTTTTTGTTCATGATGATCGGGCGAGCCTATGAATGGGACGAAGCCTCTTTGATAGAAGCGGAGGCTTATGATCCGATGGCGCATCCAGAACGATTCTTTCCAACCGCGCTGTTGTTTTCACACGGTGTTCGTGATGATCTGGCGCCGGTCGAAGTCACGCGCGATGTCGTCCGGCGGTTAGAACCCTATTATCAAAGCAATCCGGAGCGACTACGCTTATCTGAATATCCACATGTTCGCCATTATTTGGATAAACCAGCTCCCTATGTAGGCCCAGAAGGCCAGCGTGAACTCCTGGCTCTGCGGACCGAGGCCAAAGATTGGCTGAAGAATTTCTTGAACCCAAGAGAAGAAATTGGGTAAAGTGCAACCTATCACAACATGTCATCACCGGTTATCAGAGAAGAAGGAGGAACTGCTTATGGAGTAGGAGAAACATGTGGATGTGATTTGTTTTTCTAGGACAAGATCTTACTTGGAAACTAATAGGAGAAGAATATGACCAACAGTAATAACGATACTCAAAAGATCAGCCGTCGCGATTTTGTAAAAGTGGGCGCTAGCTCAGCGGCTGGGCTTCTTCTGGCATCCTGCGCACCTTCTGCAACTCCAGAGCCTGTCAGCAATACCGTAGCGCCGGCCGCCCCAACTGCAACCAGCGCGCCGGTAATCACCGTTCCCAAAGAAATTCGCTATGTTTTGAACCAGAGTGTGACCACTCTTGACCCACAACTGCACGTCATGCGAGTCTTCGAAAGTGTGCTGCGGAACTGCTATGAACCGCTGGTTCAACGCAGCCACGACATGTTAACCATCGAGCCGGCCTTGGCTGTGAGCTGGGAGCAAATCGATGAGCTGACCATGCGTTTCAAACTACGTGAAGGCGTTACCTTCCATAATGGTGAACCATTCAACGCCAATTCCGTTAAATTCTCGATCGACCGCATTCTTGACGAAGCCACTGGAGCACCTTATCGAATGAGCCGCTATGGCAACATGGCGCCGCCAGTTGTGGTTGAAGAATACATCATCGATGTAAAAACCATCAAGCCCGATCCGGTTCTGCTAAGCCGCATGACTGGTTGGCACATGTGCATGATCCCACCTGAGTATTTCAAAGAAAAAGGCGCCGAAGCTTTTGCTCAAGAGCCGAACGGCACCGGACCATTCAAATTTGTCGAATGGGTGCGAGATGGCGCCATCACCTTCGAAGCCAACCCCAATTACTGGCGCGGCGCTCCGAAAGTGGAGAAGATCATCTTCCGTTCCGTGCCTGAGAACCAGGCGCGTGTTGCAGCGCTACGCTCTGGTGAGGCCGATATCATCACGCACATGCCCCCCGATGATATCTCAACCATTGAGCGGGATGACAATTTGACTTTCAAGACCGTTCCTTCAACAGGCATCCTCTTCGGGCAAATCTACTATACGAAACCGCCCACCGATAACAAGCTCGTGCGCCAGGCGTTGAACTATGCCATTGATGTTGACAGCCTGATTGAGAATGTCCTGGCTGGATATGCAATCCGCATCCCAACTGCTCTACCTGAATTCGTCTGGGGCTACGATCCAAGCATCCAACCATATTCCTACGATCCTGAAAAGTCGAAGGAACTTCTGAAAGAAGCTGGCTTCCCGGATGGGGTCGAGATCATTTTCGACAGCGTGCAGGGTCGCTACTTGAAAGATAAAGAACTTGCTCAGGCGATGACTGGGATGTTGGAGAAAGCCGGTTTCAAAGTAACTCTGAACCTTTACGAAGTCTCGCGGGTATGGGATATGCAGCTTAAGGGTGAGATTGGTCACCTGTCCATTTGGGGCTGGGGCAACCAAATGTTTGATGCAGATGATACCCTTTACCCAGAATTCAAATCTTTCCCCGACAGCACCCAACAACGCGAGTCCGATTTCGATCCGGAGATTGATGAATGGGTAAATGAAGCACGCGTTTCCATCGATCCGGAACGCCGCAAGGAATTGTACAGCAAGGTTCAAGAACGCATTAAAGAAAACGCGCCCTGGATTTTCATGTTCCAACAAGTGGATATCTATGGCGTGCGCAAGAGCCTTCCTTGGGATCCTCGCTCGGATGAAAACAGCTGGCTGTATGCAGTGGGTACTTGAACCAGCGATCGATGAATTGATCTAGTCACCTCCAGATGAGGCATGGTCTTTTTGAGAAAAGGCCATGTCTCACTTACAAGGTTATGAATCGAAAACAACGGGTTTTATCAGCCATCAGGCGAGAAAGTACGGATTGCCTCCCGATCCAACTCGATATCACGGATCGGGCGTTGGGTCAATTGTCCGAAGCCTGGGGCTTCCCCATCGAGGACAACACGCTTCAATCAGTCCTCGACCAGCACCTTTTTTTTGCTCGACAAATTCCCGTTCAAATGCAAGCGGGTAATCAAGAATCGGAAACCATGGATGCGTGGGGAGTCAGGTGGGCGGCAGATGCTGAGGGAGGCTGGGTCATCGAACATCCACTTGCAGGATTGGAAGATATTCGAAATTATCGCCCTGGCAATACTATCGATAGAATTGACTGGGATAAAGTCTCGGGTATCATTAAGCAGGTTCAAGAGAGCGCTTGCGTTGTCTCCTATCAGAATGCATTGTTGTTTGAACGCGCCTGGTCTCTCTTAGGGTTTGAACGGTTTCTCTACGAAATGGTGGATCAACCATTGGCTGTAGAAGCATTTTTAGATACGATTACAGAAATCCAATGCGCCATCGCCAGGCGCTATATCGAGCTTGGCGTACAAGTTGCACGAACAGGAGATGATTGGGGCAGCCAGCGAGGCATGCTGTTTTCACCCACTTTATGGCGACGCATGATCAAACCACGGCTGGAAGCGATCTGGAAAATCTATCAAGAGCATGGCATCCCGATCATCCACCACTCTTGTGGAGATATTAAACCCGTGATCGGCGATTTGATCGAGCTGGGATTAGATGTCCTCAACCCCATTCAGCCAGAAGTGATGGATGTTTCCTTTATTGCCAAAGAATATGGCAAACATCTCAGTTTCTACGGAGGAATTTCCGTGCAAAACACGCTGCCGTATGGAACCCCTGAAGATATTCACAGAGAAGTCAAGTTTTGCGTGAAGAATTTAGGTAAATATGGCGGTTATCTGATTGCCCCAGCCCAGGCTGTCACATCAGATATTCCGGCAGAAAATGTGCAAGCGCTCTTAGAAGCCATGCAGATCTATCGGGTATTGGAGAGACAAGCGTTATGACCAGATACCTGGTTTCTCGACTCATTCAATCCGTGATCGCCATCATCGGGATTATGGTGGTGGTCTTCTTTATCTTACGCCTGACTGGCGACCCGGTGTGGCTGATGTTACCTCCGGAAGCCACACAGGAAGATTACGAGGCGATGAAGACCTTTTTAGGGATGGATCGTCCACTCCATGAACAATTCTTAACCTACATGTGGAACGCTGCACAAGGCGATTTTGGAAAATCGTTGCGTTTTCGAGGGCAATCAGCCTTAGGCCTGGTGGTGGAGCGCTTTCCCGCCACGATTGAGTTGGCAACGGTTGCGTTATTGATTTCGATTACCTTTGCCTTTCCTTTAGGCATCATCGCAGCCGTCAAACGGCATTCGATTTGGGATAATGTCGCCTCCATCCTGGCGGTGATCGGCCAGGCAATGCCCAATTTTTGGTTGGCTTTAATGTTTATCAGTATTTTTTCTGTCCAACTGGGCATTCTACCGACAAGCGGTAGATCGGGCGTGAAGTCGATCATCTTGCCTGCGTTAACCCTGGCCCTTTTCAACCTGGCGCGTACAACCCGCATCGTCCGCTCCAGCATGTTAGAAGTGCTCGGAGAAGATTATGTTCGGACGGCGCGCGCCAAAGGCCTGAGAGAAAGAGCAGTTGTTTTAACACATGCGATGAGAAACGCCATGCTGCCGGTCGTAACGCTGATCGGCCTGGACATGGGCACACTTTTAGGAGGCGCAGTCGTCACAGAGACTGTCTTTGCCTGGCCTGGAATTGGATTTCTCGCAATCGGTTCGATCTATGTGCGCGATTTTCCGGTTGTGCAGGCAGTGGTGTTCTTCACAGCCTTATTCTTTGTCGTCATCAACCTTATTGTCGATGTGATTTACAGCTTTCTCGACCCTCGCATACGCTTAGGTTAAACCATGAAGATGAATCCACAAAAAACTACCCTACCAGATAACCCGGCTGAGATCGAACTGAGTGGCATGGCGCCCCGCGCAACCGGTTTGGTGCAATGGCGGCGCGCCTGGGCCAGTCTCGTTCGAGCTCGTACGCCGCTCTTTGGTCTCATCGTCATCGTTTGCGTGATTCTGGTGGCTCTCTTTGCTCCGCTCCTGGCGCCCCACAATCCAGAAAATCAGGAACTGAGATCGCGTCTCAAGCCTCCTTTCTGGGTCGAGGGAAGTGACCCGAATTATATCCTGGGCACTGACGCCCTCGGTCGAGACCTTCTAAGCCGCTTGATTTACGGGGCGCGCATTTCGCTTTTAGTAGGATTTGTCACCGCCGGGATTAGCGGCGTGGTAGGAATCATTCTAGGTCTTCTGGCTGGTTATTTTGGCGGCCTGGTCGACAGCCTGATCTCCAGGCTAATCGATATCCAACTGGCTTTTCCGTTTGTTCTACTTGCCCTGACCCTGGTGGCTATCCTGGGGGGCGGGCTTTTGAATGTTATTCTCGTGTTGGGGATTGGGGGGTGGATGGCGTTTGCGCGCATCATCCGCGTCGACACCCTTTCATTGAAGCATAGAGAGTTCATTATTGCTGCTCACTGCCTGGGCGTGCCGACTCACCGCATCATCCTGCGCCATATTTTGCCCAATGTGTTGGCGCCCATGATTGTGATTGGCAGCTTTTCGGTTTCAACCAATATTATCTACGAAGCCGCGCTGACTTTTCTCGGAGTGGGCGTCTCTGCCGAAATCCCCACCTGGGGGTCGATGTTAGCCGATGGTCGCGATTACCTGGGAACCGGATGGTGGATCTCGACTCTGCCTGGTCTGGCGATTATGGTGACTGTGATTGGAATTAACTTTCTGGGAGATTGGTTTCGGGATGTCCTGGATCCAAGGATTGGTTTTAGTAGATAAGTTCACGAGTTATTGCAATGATCAAGGATGAAACAAGCATGGAAAAACACCTGTATGCACACTTAACCTGGGAAGAAGTCAATTTGGCAGTGCAGGCGCGCAAAGTGATGCTGGTGCCTGTCGGAGCGATTGAACAACATGGCCCACATTTACCCATTGATATGGACAACCTGGCTGTGATGACCTTATGTGAGCAAACCGCTTTGCGCAACCCGCAGATCGCCCTTTGCGCGCCGCCCATCCATTATGGCTTCAACGAACATAACATGGATTTTCCTGGAACAGTCTCCATCGAGATGCAAAATTTTGTTAATTATCTCTTTGACCTGGGGCGCAGCCTGGCGCGGCAGGGTTTTCAAAGGGTGATCTGGGTCAATGGGCATGGATCCAATTCTTCGCTCTGCCAGCTTGTTGCCCGCCGGGTGACGAATGAAACCAGCGCATTATCGGCAGCCATCGATTGGTGGAATTTGATCCAGGATACCATGGCAGAAATCCGCCAGTCCGGCCCGGGAGGCATCGATCACGCCTGCGAAATGGAGACCTCGGTCTACATGCATATCAGACCCGATCTTGTTGTTCGAGACAAAATCAAAGATGAATTCGCTTCCTCACGCGGCGGCCCGGCCTGGTTGTATCCAGACCTGACAACCAGTTCGCCAGTGGCGTTTATGAACAACTGGAGTCGCATGTCCGACTCGGGCGTCAATGGCGCTCCCTCCCTGGCGACAGCCGAAAAAGGCCAACGTTTCATGGAAGACGCCATTCATACATTGGGGAAGATCGCCAGCGACTTCCGCGATCTGGCAGTTGCGCCGCGCATCGATCATCGCACCAACCCCGGATAATCGAGCATGCAAAACCAAACCCCTTTGATCGATCAGTTTGACCAGAGCGTCATCGAAAAGCTTGAGCCAGGCGTATGGCATTCGTTTCGCCTGGCGTATGGCGCCCGGATCGGCGGAGAAGCGCTTACCTTCACTTTCCACGTCTTCCGAGGCCGGACGCCAGGGGCGCGGCTGACGATTACGTCAGGGGTACATGGCGACGAATTCGAAGGGCCGCGCGCCTTGTGGAACCTGACGCGTGAGCATCTTCGAGCAGACCGCGGAACGCTGGTGGTTACGCCCGTTGTCAACATTCCAGCATACGAGGCCGGAACTCGAACAAGCCCTTTGGATGGCATGAACCTGGCGCGGGTCTTCCCTGGGAAAGAAGATGGTCTTCCCTCCGAGCGCCTGGCGTATACCCTGTTTCACCAAATTGTGATGGGCAGCGACTTGTTGGTCGATTTGCATAGCGGAGGGACAAACTATTTGCATTGTCCGTTGATGGGCTTCTATGATCAATGCGGCGAAACGGGGCAAAGATCCCTGGCGGCTGCTCAATCTACCGGTTGGGAGATATTGTGGGCTGCACCCCATCGCGCCGGCGTGCTCAGTTTCGAGGCGGTCAAACACGGAATTCCTGCCATCGGCACGGAAGTCGGTGGGGCCGGGCGCTGTTTCGCAGAAGATGTCGCCATTTACCCCAAGACATTTCACAATCTTCTGGTGCACCAGGGATTGATCGATGGGGATGTGACAGAGTCTACAGAAATGTCGATCATCGATGGAGATTGGTACCTGAGCCCTACGGCAGGGTTTTTGGAGAACGAAGTCTCGTTGCATCAACAGATTCAACCCGGTTTACTCTTGGGGCGAGTGTATGATCACACCGGCTGCCAGAAGGCTGAGATACGGGCGCTGCATCACGGCATCGTGGTCGGGCTGCGAACGTTTCCAACCATTCAAGCCGGGGAGTGGAGTGTCTTTGTTGGCGTTCCCCGCAGAACAGGATAGATCATGGTCGTTGAAAAATTAAAGAAAATCCAGTCCCTGGTACAACAACACGAATCATGGCGTGAGTCGTGCTTGAATTTTTGCGCCGCAGAAAACGCCTCGAGTATGCTGGTAAAGCAGTTTGCAGTAACGGATTTATCCGGACGTTATGGTGATTTCGTAGAGCACGATTTAACAAATCGCAAATACCTGGGAACGAAATACATCGTTGAAATCGAACAAATGTTAACTGAACTCGCTCAAGAGGTTTTCAAGGCCAGGTATGTAGAGTTTCGACCCCTATCGGGCCATGTCGCCGGCGCGGCGGTGATTATGGGACTGACCAGACCCGGCGATACGATCTTCGAAGTGGGATCAGACGGGGGCGGCCACCGCTTAGGCGAAAAAATTACCTATGCAGAATTGGCCAGTGATTTGAAAGTTGTTTTTCTGCCGATCGATGGCCAGGCCTATAATATCGATGTCGAGCGGTCAAAGAAGTTGATCGAAGAACAGCGGCCGAAACTGGTCATCTTAGGCAGCAGTAATTTTCTCTTTCCTCACCCGGTCAAGGAGATCGCAGAGTGTTTACGGGCAGTCAATCCGGAAGCGACCCTGGCATATGATGCTTCGCATGTCTTAGGGCTGATTGCAGGCGGCTGCTTCCAGGATCCATTCAACGAGGGGGCAGATTTAATCTTTGGCAGCACCCATAAAACATTCTTTGGGCCGCAGGGCGGTCTTATTTTGACCAATCGAGAAAGCATCATCCAGAAAGTGCGCGATGCTGCTTATCCCGGTTTGATTACCAATCATCATCTCTCTCGCTCCCCTGCCCTGGCGGCGGCTTTGTTAGAGATGATCCAATATGGCTCAGAGTATGCCCATAGCGTGATTGCAAACGCCCAGGCATTGGCAATAGCAATCGAAAATAATGGCGTGGAAGTTGTTGGCGCCGAATTGGGTTACACTCAATCGCACACCGTGTTGGTGAAAACAGCCAATTGGGGAAACAACAAAAGCCTCGCAAAACGATTAGAAACGAGCAATATTATCGTCAATCCTGTGGGGTTGCCGCCCGAACAATCTGGCAGCGGGCTGCGCTTCGGTGTGCAGGAATTAACTCGCCGGGGCGCAACACCAGAATTTATGGCTTCAGCAGCACGAATACTCTGCCAGGTCATAAAAAATAAGATCGAGGCGGACGAAGCCCGCCAACAAGTGGTTGACCTGGTTCATTCCCTTGGCGTGATGAAATATATTCTGGATTAACGATGACTGAATTTTCGAAATTGCCCCACCAGATACCTACATTGTTACCTGAATTAATCGCGTTAAGACGCGAGATTCACAGGTTTCCCGAGCTTGGTTATCAAGAGTACGCCACCGCCAAGCGCATCCTCAACGCCTTGCAAGGGTTGGATCTGGAATTGCAACCGGGGATCGTGGATACAGGGATTGTGGGTGTCATCGAGGGCAACCTGCCAGGACCGACGGTTTTGTTGCGGGCCGATATGGATGCTTTACCGATCCAGGAATCCAATGATCACTCCTTTGTCTCACAAAACCCGGGTGTCATGCATGCCTGTGGTCATGATGGGCATACCGCCATCCTGGTCGGGGCGGTCAAGATCTTGCACGCGATGCGCCAGAATTTACCCGGACGGATCAAATTTTTATTTCAGCCGGCAGAAGAAGAAGCCCGGCAGCGGCCAACCGACCTGCAACCGGTATCTGCAGCCAGCCAGGTCATTGAATTGGGCGTGTTGGATGGCGTGGATGCGGTTCTGGGGCTGCATTTATGGCCCGATTTACCAGTCGGCGCAATTGGAATCAAACCAGGCGCAGCCATGGGCGGCAGCAGTTGGTTTCGCATCACCCTGCATGGTAAGAGCGCCCATGCCGCCCGGCCGCAGCAAGGGCTTGACACGATTACTGCCGTGGCGAACCTGATCAATATGCTTCAATTGGTGGTCACGCGCAGCATCGACCCGGGCGTGCCGGTTTTGCTGAATGTGGGAACGCTCCAGGGTGGCTACCGGCGTAATGTGGTCGCAGATCGGGTTGAACTGACCGGCACTGTGCGGGCTTTAGATCAATATTTGTTGGATGTTGTTTTCAAAGAAAGAATCAACGACGTACTCGAAGGATTGAGTTTAGCTTTAGGGATCAATCACAACCTGGAATATTATTCTGAAGTGCCTGTGCTCATGAACGACAACCGCTTTGGGGAGGCAGTTTATGAGCGCTTGAACAGTTTACCGTCAGAAACCAACGTGACCACACTTATCACCAACGAAAATACGCTGACGGGTGAAGACTTCGCGTTTTACACCCAAAGGCGACCGGGTTTATTTTTGTATCTGGGTTGTACAGATCCCTCCACCAACACGGTTATTCCCTTACATAACCCCAAATTTAATTTTGACGAAAATGCAATTGGGATTGGGGTTATGGCAATGGTTGAAGCAGCAGTGACATTGCTAACTCATAAAAAAAAGGGCCCATTGGATCTCGCAGAGTAGTTATTCGATGATGATAACAGGGAATGGAAAATGAATACTGTCATAGGAATTGATCTGGGTACCAGCAGTGTGAAAGCACTTTTAATGGATGAGAATGGAAAAGTACTTGCCAGCCAGGAGGTCAGTTATCCATTGTACAATCCGAATCCCGGTTGGGCAGAGCAGAATCCTGATGAATGGTGGCAAGCCACTCAGGTCGCCCTGCGAAAACTTTCACAGGACATTCACGAGCTGAGCGCTACCGTGCTTGGTATCGGACTCTCCGGGCAAATGAATGGAGCGGTGCTTCTGGATGAGCGATTTCAGGCTATTCGACCATCGATCATCTGGGTAGATGCACGAACTGTAGCGCAATGCGAAAAGATCAATTCACGAGTCGACCGGCAACTTATGACGTCGATCACCGGAAAACTGGCCGTCACCGGCTACACCGCTCCCAAGTTGTTGTGGGTGCGTGAGCATGAGCCAGAGCATTTTAAGGCTGTCCGTCATATTCTGCTGCCGAAAGATTTCATTCGTTTGCGCTTGACCGGTGAACTATTCACCGATTTTTCTGACGCTTCGAATACTTTGCTCTTCGATATCCAGAATAATCGATGGAGTCCTGAAATGCTGGATGCTTTGGAACTCGATGAGAAGCTACTGCCAATCCCAATGCCCTCGATGACAATCACCGGTGTGTTATCTCCACAGGCGGCTGAAATGACCGGCTTGGCGGCGAATATTCCGGTAATTGCCGGCGCAGGCGATTCATCGGCCGAGGCGATTGGCTCAGGTTTGGTAAACGAAGGACCGGTGCTTTCGGTGATCGGTTCTGCAGGCAATATTTCCGCCACCAGCAGCCACACCGTGATCGATTCCCTCGGGCGTATTCACACAGGCAGCCACGTTACCGACCAGTTATGGATTCTTACCGGTGTTCAGCAGGCGGCAGGGTTATCCATTCGCTGGATCGTTGAGAACTTGAGACTTTTTCATGAGATACGTGAAGAAGGGAATAAGGTTGACCCCTATGAAATGATGATCAATCATGCCTGCGCTGCGCCTTCGGGATCTGAAGGCCTGGTATATTTACCCTATTTGACTGGAGAGCGCACGCCTCATCTCGATCCATTAGCCAGGGGAGTCTTTTTTGGGATTGATATCCGGCACACACGAGACCATTTTGCTCGAGCCGTGTTGGAAGGAATCGCTTTCTCGCAACGCGATGCGATTGAGTTACTGGTGAAGCTGGGTGTGCCGACAGATTACTTAATCGCGGCCGGCGGCGGCAGCCGGAGCAGTTTATGGCGTCAAATTCTGGCCAATGTTGCCAACCTGCCGGTGATGACCAGCCGCCAGGAGCATAGCGCTGCATATGGAGCAGCCCTCCTGGCAGCGACTACCGCCGGGATGTATGGTAGTATTGAAGAAGCCTGCCAGGCAACAGTGTCTCTTTCGCCAGGCGCAACTCCGCAGCCCGAGTATCGTGAACGCTACGATAAATCCTATGATATATTTCGCACCGTTTACCAAAACTTGAGACCTGTCTTTTCGTCTAATTTATAGAGTTGGCAATTCACTAAGGGGAACGGTTCGTTTTATTGGTAGTTCAGAATGTTGATTCAGAAACCTTCGGAAATATCGTCATCAGAGATCACTCCCGAGCACGTTTATTTGTCGCGCAATCATTTTATTAAAGCAGCCGGGGGAATTGGCGCAGCTCTGGCTGTGGCGTCCTGCCAGCGCTGGATGGGTGCTACAAAAATTGAAGAAAACCAACAACCACCTTCTTCGAAAGCGTTGTTCGATGAACTGGGCGATCCCCTGACTCCCTATTCGTCTATTACCACTTACAATAACTATTACGAATTTGGTTCAGATAAACAAAGCCCGGCAGAGCGAGCAAAAACCTTTCGTACATCGCCCTGGGAGATCGTAGTCGATGGGCTGGTCAGAAATCCAAAAACCTTTGGCCTGGAGGACCTGCTCAGAATATTTGTCCAGGAAGAAAGGATTTACCGGCTGCGCTGCGTCGAAGGTTGGTCGATGGTGATCCCTTGGATCGGGTTTTCCCTGGCTGAGCTGTTGCGCGAAGTGCAGCCGCTCTCCCATGCAGATTATGTCCGGTTCGAGACTGTTTACGCCCCCGGGCAGATGCAGATGCAAAACATCAAAACCTACCCGTGGCCTTATCAGGAAGGTCTACGGATCGATGAGGCGATGCATGAGTTGACCATTTTGGCAACCGGTCTTTACGGGAAGAATATGCCTCCCCAGAATGGCGCCCCCATCCGTTTAGTAGTACCGTGGAAATTCGGCTTCAAGAGCATCAAATCCATTGTCCGGATTGAGCTGGTGCAGGAAAAACCGCTCACCTTCTGGCGCTCGATCGACCCTGAGGAATACGGGTTTTTCGCCAATGTCAATCCAGACATCAGCCATTCGCGCTGGTCTCAACAAAGCGAGAGGAGAATCGGGGAAATTTCTCGGCGACGCACGCTACTGTTCAACGGCTATGGCGAGCAAGTTGCGCATCTGTACGCGGGTATGGATTTGAGGCTGGATTACTGAAACCGCCAGACCTGACAGGTGTTCGAACACCTGTCAGGTCTTGACTTTAAGTGCCGTTTATGATATTATCTATACAGTATTCGGCACTACATATTACCGATTAGGAACTACCCAATGCCCCCCCGCAAAACTCACCTCGACGCCCTCGATTATCAAATTCTGCAAATCTTAAAACAAGATGCTCGCGCCGCGGCTTCGGATATCGCACGCCAGACCGGCGCCAATGAGCGCACGGTGCGCAAGCGCATCGAACGCCTGGTCAGCGATGGCGTGGCGCGCCTGACCACCGTCCTGGAGCCGGCTGCCTTTGGCTATGTCACCGCCGCCGATATCTTTATCGAAGTGCAGCCAGCCCACGAAGCGCAGGTGCTCGAGGCGCTGATGGCGATGCACTCCGTCTCTTACCTGGCCTATGGCGAGGACGGCAATAAGATTTCGATCGAGGCGCGCTTCAAGGATAACGACGCCCTGCGCACCTTCCTGCGCCACGACCTGGCTAATCTGCCGGGCGTGACCATCACCGGCTACACCTACGTGCCGCGCATCCTGCGCAATATCGACGAATGGATGCCGCCGCCGGAAGATTTCGACCTGTCGTAACCATGCGCCTGAACAGGCGTTTTTATCATCTCTTCAAAAAACCGAAAGGAAATCAAAAAAATGCTGCGCCACTTTATCGATACCCAGGACTTCTCCAAAGCTGAACTGCTCGATATGATCGAATTGACCCGCCGCATCAAGGCTGCCGACAGGCAGGGCTGCACCCCCAAGCTGCTGCAAGACGCCTCGCTGGCGATGATCTTCGAAGAGCCCTCCACCCGCACGCGCGTCTCCTTCGAAGTCGCCATGACCGAATTGGGCGGGCACGCCCTGTACCTGAAACCCGGCGAGATCCACCTGGGGGTACGCGAGTCAATGTATGACACTGCCAAGGTGCTTTCGCGCATGTGCGACGGCATCTTTGCCCGCACGCTCCAGCACGAGACGATTGCCGAGCTGGCCAGACACGCCGAAGTGCCGGTGCTGAACGGTCTGACCGATTACAACCACCCCACCCAGGTGGTGTGCGATGTCACCACCATGATCGAGCACATGCCAGCCGGCAAAAAGCTGGAAGATCTGAACGTGACCTTCATCGGCGACGCCACCAACGTGCTGTCATCGCTGATGCTAATCTGCAGCCGGTTGGGAATGAATTTCACCCACGCCGCGCCGGTGAAATACCAGGCCCCGGCAGAGTGGCGGCAGTGGGCGCAAGAAAACTGCCAGGTCTCGGGCGGGACGGTGACAATTACCGATGATCCCGTCGCAGCCGTGAAACAGGCCGATTTCATCTACACCGACCTGTGGTGGTGGGTGGGGCAAGAAGACCAGATCCCCGAACGGCAAGCGGCTTTCATGCCCGATTACCAGGTCAACCTGAAGCTGTTCGAGCAGGCTCCAGCGCATTGCAAATTCATGCACTGCCTGCCGGCCTCACGCGGCGTGGAAGCCACCGACGAAGTCATGGATCACCCGCGCTCGATCATCTTCGACCAATCCGAAAACCGCCTGCACACCGAGAAAGGCCTGCTGGTCTATTTCCTCTACCCGCGCATGAAGCGCCCGTCGGAGGAGTTAAAAGCTTATCACAAAGGCCAGATCGAAGCCTTCATCCAAACCACCCGGGCGGATAAATAACCGACCGAAGTTATTTTCTCTGGCGAGGCGTGCAAAGACGCGCCTCGCCGCAACCTAAAAAAACTCAAAAGGAAAAAACCAAAT
Source organism: Anaerolineales bacterium (assembly GCA_020061105.1). Taxonomy (GTDB): domain Bacteria; phylum Chloroflexota; class Anaerolineae; order Anaerolineales; family UBA4823; genus JAGUYW01. Next base: position 25,642 of record JAGUYW010000077.1, read on the forward strand.
GACTACCCCAACTGCCCAACCCAAAAAGGGCTTCAAGAAAGTCTTGCGCGGTCTGGATATGACCCTTTTCACTGTGTGCGCCATCATCGTGATCGACACTCTGGCGCCTTCCGCTGCCATCGGCGCTTCATCGATATCCTGGTGGGTGATTACGCTGGTGCTGTTTTTCATCCCCTACGGGCTGATCACTGCTGAGCTTGGATCGACGTATCCCGAGCAAGGCGGCTTGTACGTGTGGATCAAGCGCGCCTTTGGCGAGAAATGGGCGGCGCGCAGCACCTGGTATTACTGGATCAACGTCGCCCTGTGGATGCCGTCGGTGTACATCCTGTTCGCGGGGATTTTCTCGCAGCTCTTTTTCCCCGACCTTGCTTTATGGGCGCAGATCGCCATCGGCGTTGTGATGACCTGGCTGACGGTCTGGATCGGCGTGATCACTTTGGAAACCGGTAAGTGGGTTCCCAACCTGGGCGCAATCTTGAAAGCGCTGATTATGCTGGTCTTGGGGGTGGGCGGGATTGTTTTCGCCGCCAACAATGGGATTGCGAACGACTTGTCAGCCAGCGCCATGCTGCCCAGTTGGGATGCCGGGTTGATGTTCCTGCCTGTAATTGTGTATTCGTTTATGGGTTTCGAGCTGATGTCTGGGGCGGGCGAGGAAATGCAAAATCCGGGCCGTGATATCCCCAGAGCAATCATCATTTCGGGAGCCTTGATCGCCTTCTTCTACCTGTTCGGAACGGTCGGCATTCTGTTGGCGCTGCCGCTCGACCAACTCGGGCTGGTCTCGGGGATCGTAGACACCCTGCGCGCCATCCTGGGCGATAGCAGCCTGGGCAACCTGGCTGTTATGGTGCTTGGGATCGGAGCCTTGTACACCTTCCTGGCCAATATGGTGACCTGGACAATGGGCGCAAACCGCACCGCCGCCGAAGCCGCCAACGAGGGTGAATTGCCGGCTGTCTTCAGCCAACTGCACCCGGTCAACAAGACCCCGGTGGGCGCTTACCTGATCACAGGCGTGGTCTCGACAGTGGTGCTGGTGCTCTATGGCTTGATCGCCGGCAGCAACGAAGACCTGTTCTGGACGTTGTTCGCCTTTTCATCGATCGTTTTCCTGCTGCCCTACCTGGCGATGTTCCCGGCTTTCTTGAAACTGCGCGCCATCGATCCGCAGATCAAACGCCCTTACCAGGTTCCCGGCGGTAAAGCCGCAGCCTGGATCATGGCAATTGTGTGTCAAATCTTCATCCTGCAAGCAATCCTGTTCTTCATCTGGGTGCCTGGCGAGCCGATCGACTGGGCCTACGCCATTCCGGTGCTGCTTGGTGTGTTGGTAACCATCCTGGTGGGTGAAGGCCTGCTGTGGAGAGTAAAAAGGAACTGAAGATGCCCACTACCTTTGAGAGCACCCCCCGCCAGGACGGTTTCAGAATGCCGGGCGAGTTCGAACGCCACGCTGGAACCTGGATGCTGTGGCCGCAGCGCCCGGATAACTGGCGCCTGGGCGGCAAGCCGGTGCAGAAAGCTTTCGTCGAAGTCGCCAGCGCCATCGCCCAATTCGAACCGCTGACGATGGGCGCCAACCCAGACCAGTACGCCAACGCTCGCCAGATGCTGCCGCCGGAAGTGCGGGTGGTGGAACTGAGCAACAACGACGCCTGGATGCGCGACTGCGGGCCGACTTTCGTGGTGGACGCCCAGGGCGAAGTGCGCGCCGTCGATTGGGTCTTCAACGCCTGGGGCGGGTTGGTCAATGGCCTTTATTTTCCGTGGCATTTGGACGACCAGGTAGCCCAAAAAGCAGCCGAGATCGAGCGGTGTGGCCGTTACCGCGCCCCGCTGGTGCTGGAGGGCGGTTCGATCCATGTCGATGGCCAGGGTACCTGCCTGACCACCACCGAATGCCTGCTCAGCCCGGGGCGCAACCCAGACCTGAGCCAGGCGCAGATCGAGTCGTACTTGCAAGAATACCTGAACGTCGAGAAAGTGCTCTGGATCCCGCATGGCGTATTCAACGATGAGACCAGCGGGCATGTCGACAACCTGGTGTGCTTCTTGCGCCCAGGTGTGCTGGCGCTGACCTGGACCGACGACCGCCGCGACCCGCAATTCGAGCGCTCCGCCGAAGCCTATGACTTTCTGATGTCGGCGGCAGACGCCCGCGGGCGGCGCTTCGAAGTCCACAAAATCCACCAACCTGCCCCGGTGCTGATCGCCCCGCACGAGTCTGAGGGCGTCGACGCCGTAGACGGCACCCTGCCCCGGCAGCCCGGCGACCGCATGGCGGCCTCTTACATCAACTTCTACCTGTGCAATGCTGGGGCGATCGTGCCACAGTTTGGCGACCCGCAAGACGCCGCCGCGCAGCAAACACTGGGTGTGCTGCTGCCCGAACGCAAACTGGTAGGCGTGCCGGCGCGCGAGATTTTATTGGGCGGCGGCAATATTCACTGTATTACCCAACAACAGCCCGCGGGGCGGTGAACTTCGCAAACGCTCCTTTTTTCATAAGCCCTGAGAGTTGGCAAAACGCTCAGGGCTTATGATTGTTCTTGACTCTTACCCATATTTTGTGTATGCTAAAAATAGGATTCGTGCACGCTTTTTTAACCAACCAGGAGGTGAAAAATGGCAGACGATCTGATCAACCCCTACACCTTGGAAGGCAGCATTATTTTGTTGGCCTTCGATGGCTCGGCGCACGCCCGGGCAGCGATCGAATTGGTGAGCGAGTTACCCCTGGCGCGCTGTGACCAGCCGGAAAATGTCGCCCAGGTACTGGTGGTGGCGGTGATGCCATCGCAGCATATTACCGGACACGAGCAGATGCAAGCCGACCTGCAGCGCGCCTGTCAGATGCTACAAGAAAAAGGTCTGAAAGCGGCCTGCCAGCTCAAGGCTGGCGCGCCGGCCAATACGATTCACAACCTGGCGGAAGAAGTCAACGCCGAACTGATTGTGATTGGGGCGCGCGGCTTGCGGGCCACCTTAGGCATTCTTCTGGGCGGGGTAGCTCAGCAGGTGGTCGAATATGCCCGCCGGCCGGTGTTGGTGGTGCGCCAACCGTATCAAGGTCTCAACAAAGTCCTGTTCGTCACCGACGGCTCAGAATACAGCCAGCAAGCCCTGGACTACCTGGCAGGCGGACCGGCCGGTCAGGATTGTCCGATCTTACCTCACAATATCCAAATGCATGTGCTGCACGTGCTGCCGCCCAACATCCCGCCCCTGGCAGCCAACCGCGCCTGGACCATCGGCCCAGAGGTGATTTACCCCGCCACGCCCTTCGACCAGGAGAATCTGGAGCAGGAAGAAGAAGCCCAGGGTAATAAGATATTGGCAGAGACCGAAGCCAAACTGCGCCAACACGGCATCATCCCTGTGCTGGCCTTAGAACGCGGCGATGCTGCCACGCAGATCCTCGAATATGCGCAGCGTGAGAAGATCGACCTGATTGTGTGTGGAACGCGCGGTTGGGGCTCCCTGTCGGGTTGGTTAATGGGTTCGGTCACCCGCAAGCTGGTGCATTACGCCCCTTGTTCGGTGCTGGTGGTTAAGTAACCCGATTCGCCAAAGATACGCGTGCAGTTGCGCCCGGCCTGCTTGGCGTTGTACATGGCCTGGTCTGAGGCGCGCAGCAAAGCGTCGCTGCTGAGACCATGCTGCGGGTAAGTCGCTACGCCCAGGGAAATTGTGGCGCGGAATGAGCCAGGCGTGTTGCCAAGCAGAACTTCTTCGGGTAAGTGCGCTTCGCCCGAAGACGCGGCAATGAATTCCAGGGTCTGAAAAGCCAACCGCCAGCGTTCAGCGCGCTGGAAAGCGATCTCCACCGTCGCCCCGGGCATGACCACAACAAATTCTTCCCCGCCAAAACGGCAGGTGACATCTTCCTGGCGCGATTGGGCGCGCAGCAGGTTGCTCAGGCTTTGCAGAACCCGGTCGCCAGCCTCGTGCAAGAAATGGTCGTTTAATTGTTTAAAGTGATCGATATCCGCCATCACCACGCTGACCGGCAAATTCAGACGAGCCGCGCGCGCCAGCTCGCGCTCCAGGGTCTCGTGCAAGTAGCGGCGGTTGAACAGGTTGGTGAGCGGGTCACGGATGGCCTGCTCCGAGATCAGTTTCAAGCTGTTCTGCAGATCGATCTGTAGGTTTTCAATCTCTGACAGCTGCGCTTGCAGGCGCTGGTTAGCCAGGCGCAAAGCCTCTTCGACCTGGCGGCGCTGCACCAGTTCGGCCTGCGCCTGTTCGTACAGGCGGCTGTTTTCCAGGGCAATGGCGGCCTGTAAGGCCACGTTTTCCAGCAAATGCAGCTGCTCATCGCTGTAAAAGTATGGCTCGGTCTTTTGCATCGAAATCACGCCGATCACCTTACTGCGCCCTCCGGTAGTGGATGAGCGCCCGTCCAGGGTCTCAAAATCGCGGTTTTGTGACCCCAGGATAAGCGGCGCTCCGAGGTAAGAGCGCGCCCCCATATCGCCAAACTGGCTGATTCTGACCGGGTTGCCGTCGATTTTTGGCAGCTGCGCCTCATCCAGCAGGTCAGGTAAGTTAAAAGAGCGCTTGCTGCGCAGTACATAGGCGGTCAGGCGCGTGGGATCCTCGATCGGCAGGGCGTCGTACTTGGAATAGATCATCTTGCCGTGTTTATCGCGGTCGTAGATGACTGGAAATGCAATCTCGTGAGACTCTTCGTCGTAGATTGCAACATAGAAGCAATCCATCTCGCCGATCTGCTGGCACTGCTGGTAAAGCACATGGATCACGCCTTCGATGCCCAGGGGATTGGGGAGGTCTGAAAAGCGTTCCGCCGGCGATAACACCGCCAGGCCGATGCGGTTGAGAATGGATAATTGTTCCACCAGGCGGCGGTGGCGCTGGTCGCTGGCATGCAGAGCCTTCTCAGACAAGCGGCGTTCGGTAATATCCGTCATTACCAGCAGGCTGCTGGTGAATTCCTGGGTCTTGGGATCAAAGCGCGGCATGTCATTCACCAGGGCAGAGATCCAGGCGCCATCCTTGCGCAGCAGATCAAACTCATAACGACCACCCTGCCCCTGCCGGCGCCGCTGGTTCACCTGGTCGAGCAGGCTGGCCTGTTCGGGGGCGATAAAACGCAAGGTGATTCTGCCAATCATTTCGCTCGGAACGTACCCCAGCATGGCCGCACCGGCCTGGTTGATAAAAGTGATCTTCCCTTCGGGGTCTTCGAGGGCGATACCCTCCGAC